>NZ_JBBMFJ010000018.1:0-73060 GCF_040096075.1 Ventrimonas faecis | reverse complement strand
ATTGAAACCGCCGTGTACCGAACGGTACGCACGGTGGTGTGAGAGGACGGCGGTTAGTCACCGCCTCCTACTCTATTTTTCCGTGGTTTCTGCGTGGGCAATGAGCTTGTAGAGGAGGGCGGAGAACAGGCATAAAAGAACGATGGAGAGCATGACACAGTCCAGCTGAAAAACCTGACTCCCATAAATAATGAGATACCCAAGTCCCCGTCTCGCCGCCAGAAATTCCCCAATGATCACGCCCACCAGGCACAGCCCCACATTCACCTTCATGTTGCTTAAAATCAGCGGAACGGAACCGGGAAGAAGCACCTTCGTGAGCACATCCTTTTTGCTGCCGCCCAGCGCATAGATCAGGCGGATCTTGTCGGGATCCATGGAAGAAAAACCAGTGTGCAGTGTCAGAATAGAACCAAACACCGCCACAGAAACCGCCGCCGCGATGATGGTATGCACATGGCTTCCCATCCACACGATCAACATGGGAGCCAGCGCCGATTTCGGCAGGCTGTTCAACATGACGAGATACGGTTCCAACACCTCCGAGGCGCTCCGGCTGGTCCACAAAAGCACTGCCACAAAGATTCCGGCCACCGTGACGATGAGAAAACTCACCACGGTTTCAAAGAGTGTAATGCCAATATGCGCGAAGATACTCCCATCCCGCACCATTTTCCAGAAACAAAAAAGAACTCTGGAGGGCGAGCTGAATATGAAATCATCGATCATATCTAGCCTTGTGCAGAGTTCCCATAAAGCGAGAAACAGCACAAGGAGCATGCTCCGTATGGTTCTCACCTTTCTCTTATGAAATTTTTCCTGTTCCATATATGCTTCCTGAAACCGGATCACGGACTGAAGCTGCGGATTGTTGTCTGCCATCTTCCATCCTCCAGTGTTGTCTTCCCTATATCATATGCAGAAAATGGATGGACGCGCCGGTACTAAGATGTCCCTGGTGTTTTTATCTTGTTCCCTTTCAGGGCATGTGGTATCATAGGAGATACTTGGAAGTAACTGTGAGGGTACTGAACAGTTACACTTGGAAAAAGAATGGAGATACATGCAATGCAGACATTAAACCAGGACATCAAATCAGGCGAATTCAAACAGATCTATCTTTTATATGGGGAAGAAGCCTTCTTAAAGAACAGCTACAAGAACCGATTAAAAGAAGCCATCATTGGAGACGACACCATGAACTTCGCCCGCTTCGAGGGAAAGGGGCTGGATGTGGATGAGCTGATCCGCCTGGCAGATACCATGCCGTTTTTTGCGGAGCGCCGCCTGATCCTCATTGAGGACAGCGGCTTTTTCAAGACGGCTTCCGATGCCCTGGTGCAGTATCTGCCATCCATGCCGGATACCACCATTCTGCTGTTTGTGGAGACGGAAGTGGATAAGCGGAACCGTCTCTACAAGAAGATAAAGGACATGGGCTACGCTGCTGAGTTAAACCGCCAGGACAGCGCGCAGCTTGCCAGATGGGCAGGAGGCATTCTTGCCAGAGAACAGAAAAAGATTACGAATCACACCATGGAACTGTTCTTAAGCATGACCGGGGATGATATGGAAAACATCCGCATGGAGCTGGAAAAGGTCATCAGCTATACGCTGGGACGGGATGTGATTACCGACGAGGATGTCATGGCCATCTGTACGGTGCAGGTAACCAACCGTATTTTTGATATGGTGTCAGCCATCGTGAACCGCCAGACCAGGAAGGCCATGGATCTTTATGAAGATCTCCTTACATTAAAAGAGCCGCCCATGCGTATCCTGTTCCTGATTGCAAGGCAGTTCAACCAGCTTTTACAGGTGAAGGAACTCATGGCAAAAGGTATGGACAAAGGAACCATTGCTTCAAAACTAAAGATGCAGCCATTCGTAGTAGGAAAGACCATGCCCCAGGCAAGGCAGTTCAGCCGGGAACAGATTCTTTCCTATGTGAACTCCTGTGTGGAGACGGAGGAAGCGGTGAAGAGCGGACGGCTGCAGGACCGGCTGGCGGTGGAACTTCTGATTACGAAAGAATATGGTTGATTTTTTTCTCCTTTCCCTATACCATTATACTCATGCGGCAATATCAGAAATACAAAAATGCTGTCGAACAAAGTCGCACGAATCTGTTTGCCTTTGCCGCGCGTGCGCGTTAAAATAAAGACAGCATCGAAAGGAGAAAACTATGAACGGAGCAGACATCCGTTTTGTGCATCTTGGAATTACGATTGAGCATCTGAAAAGCAGTATTTCAGTATTCGGATTCCGGATTGCGTTTTATGGCATCATCATCGGAATCGGAATGCTGGCGGGCCTCTGGATTGCCCAGTCAGATGCAAAGCGGAGAGGGCAGGATCCGGAGCTGTATCTGGATTTTGCATTGTACGCAATCATATGTTCCATTATCGGTGCAAGAATTTATTATGTGATTTTTGAGTGGGATTATTATAAGGAAAATCTGTTGCAGATTTTTAACCTGCGTGCCGGCGGACTTGCCATTTATGGCGGTGTGATTGCCGGAGCCATCACCATGATCGTTTATACCCGTGTGAAAAAGGTGTCCTTTTTCTCCATGGCAGATACGGGGGTGCTGGGACTGGTCACGGGGCAGATCATCGGCCGGTGGGGGAATTTCTTCAACTGCGAGGCGTTTGGCGGCTACACAGACAGTCTGCTTGCCATGCGCATCAGGCGCTCCCTGGTGAATGACAACATGCTGAATGCGGATGTCCTGAGTCATAAGATCGTGGAAAATGGGGTGGAATTCATTCAGGTACATCCGACCTTCCTTTACGAATCCTGTTGGAATCTGTGTCTTCTGATCTTTATGCTCTGGTTCCGCAAGTACAAAAAATACGATGGCCAGATGTTCTGGATCTATCTGCTGGGCTATGGGACAGGCCGTTTCTGGATCGAGAGCCTGCGCACGGATCAGCTGATTCTGTTTGGAACCGGGCTTCCGGTTTCCCAGGCACTGTCTCTGGTACTCATTCTTGTGGCAGCCGGGAACCTGATCTGGCGCGGACGAAAGAACAGGCAGGCCGCGTAACTGTTATCACTTGCACAGACTCTGTATGGTAAATGCTGTAAAACATGTCGCAATATTGATGTAACGTAATACTTCATCAGACACCTGGAAGGAGAACACGCAGGCATGGAAATTTCCAAGGAGGAACTGGTCGCTTGTATTGAGAAGGCCAGAAGAAAACTGGAGGGCAGTATTGAGGACGGGGAGGAGTACTGCTATGTTTATGAAAACAGTGTGGAACTTGATCGGCTGATCGAGATTTATATTGCCATGGGATACTGAAAAGACCTTAACAAAAGTTTAACAACTCTGAAAAGGGGGATATCCACAAAAGTTGTGTGGACATCCCTCTTTTTTGCGGATTTTCCTTGATTTACCAGCCTTTTTTGTTAAAAAAACCTTGCTATTTTCTTACGCATGTACTAAACTTATGATACAAGTGGTGGAAAGTGGCACAAAGTGGAGCAGAATGGCGCTGAAGTGGTTAAGTACACGGCAGACATTTTCTGAGCTGCGGTGCCAGCGTGGCGTAAAAGAGTAGCAAGGTAACAGGTGATTGATTATGTTCATGGGCGAATACAATCATACAGTGGACGCGAAGGGCAGGCTGATTGTCCCTTCCAAATTCAGGGAACAGCTTGGAGACGAATTCGTTGTAACGAAAGGGCTCGATGGCTGTTTATTCGTGTATGAAAATACAGAATGGAAAGCCCTGGAAGAAAAGCTGAACGCCCTGCCTCTTACCAACGCGAACGCGCGAAAGTTTTCCCGTTTTTTTCTTGCCGGCGCTACCACCTGTGAAGTAGACAAACAGGGACGGATTTTGCTTCCGGCCGTTTTAAGAGAATTTGCCAGGATCGATAAAGACGCAGTGTTAGTCGGCGTAGGAAGCCGGATTGAGATCTGGAGCAGAGACAACTGGAATCAGTCGAATACCTACGACGATATGGAAGAAATTGCAGAAAACATGGAGGGTCTTGGAATTTAAGATGGCATTTGAGCATAAATCAGTATTACTGTATGAAACAGTCGACAGTCTGAATATCAAACCGGACGGTATTTATGTAGATGGAACCCTTGGCGGAGGCGGACATGCCTATGAAGTATGCAGCCGTCTTGGGGAGCACGGGCGCCTGATCGGCATTGACCAGGACGCGGATGCCATCGCGGCAGCCACGAAACGCCTGGAACCGTTTGCGGACAAGGTTACCGTGGTCCGGAGCAACTATGAAAACATTGCTTCCGTACTTCATGACCTTGGCATTGAGAAGGTGGACGGCATCTATCTGGATCTGGGAGTTTCTTCCTATCAGCTGGATACCGCGTCCAGAGGCTTCACCTACCGGGAGGACGCGCCGCTTGACATGCGCATGGACCAGCGGAATACCCAGACTGCGGCAGATATCGTCAATACCTACAGCGAGATGGAACTTTACCACATCATCCGTGACTATGGCGAGGACCGTTTCGCAAAGAACATTGCAAAGCACATTGTGCAGAGGCGCCAGGAAAAGCCTTACGAGACAACCGGAGAACTCATTGAGACCATCAAGGCAGCCATTCCGGCCAAGATCCGGGCTACGGGCGGTCATCCGGCCAAGCGTACCTTCCAGGCTATCCGCATTGAGTTAAACCATGAACTGGATGTATTAAACCGTTCCATTGACACCATGATCGATCTTTTGAATCCGGGCGGACGGTTAAGCATCATCACCTTCCATTCCCTGGAAGACCGGATCGTGAAAAAGCGTTTCCGGGACAACGAAAACCCATGCATCTGCCCGCCGGAATTTCCGGTATGCATGTGCGGCAGAAAGAGCAAGGGTACGGTCGTTACAAGAAAACCGATCGTGCCTGGGGAAGAAGAACTCGAATACAATAAGCGCTCGAAGAGCTCCAAGCTTCGGGTATTTGAAAGAGCGTAGAGAAAAACAAAAGAACAGAACGCAAAGCTACGAGAGAGAAAAAAGGAGGAATGAGTATGGCTTCGCACAGAGCAGCAGGGAGACAGGGCTATGTGTACGGAACTGCCGCAAGAGACATGGCAGCAGAGAGGGAACGCACAAGAGAACGGAGAGTGGTGCAGTACCGCCAGAATATGAGCCATACTGTCAGAAGAAATCAGGAAAAGGCACTTCAGATGGATCTGCCCTACGTGATCATGCTGACGCTGGCAGCAGTCTGCGCGCTTTATATCTGCGTGGGATATCTGCATGTGCAGTCCTCCATGACTGCCAAGATCCACAACATCGAAGGTCTGGAGCAGCAGTTAGAGCAGCTTCGTTCTGAGAACGACGCGCTGCAGACCCGCATCAATACCGACATGGATCTGGATCACATCTACAAGGTAGCTACAGAGGAACTCGGCATGGTATATGCCAACCGTAATCAGGTATTATTATATGATAAAACGGAAAGTGAGTATGTAAGACAGTATGAGGACATCCCAAAACACTAATCAGGATTCAAGGATGGGGGACAAACGGAGATCCGGCGTACGCCGGATCTTCACGAAGTATATGCAGGAAAAGCTGGCGGTCACAGTCATTGTGATTACGCTGGCTTTGTTTGCGTTAATCTATGTGTTGTATCACATCATCACCACAAAACAGGACAGCTACAACCAGATCGTGCTGTCCCAGCAGCAGTATGACAGCCGTGTGCTCCCGTACCGGAGGGGCGACATTGTGGACCGTAATGGTACTTACCTGGCTACCACAGAGAAGGTTTACAACCTAATCATTGACTCAAAGCAGATCATGTCGGCGGAGGATGATTATCTGGACGCTACCGTTACCGCGCTGGTAACGGTGTTCGGATATGATGAAACCGAGATGCGAAATCTCATCCGCGACAATTCCACGAAAGCATACCTGCGCTACGCAAAACAGCTTTCCTATGACCAGAAGGAGGCCTTTGAGCAGTACCAGTCTGATACGAATAAGGCCAATGCCAAGGCAGATTCCAAGGCCCGGGTCAAGGGAGTCTGGTTTGAGGATGAGTTCAGGCGGATTTATCCGTACAATTCCCTGGCCTGCAACGTCATTGGCTTTGCTACCAGTGACGGCGGAACCGGAAACGGCGGTATTGAGCAGTCCTACAACGATTCCCTGGTGGGCACCAATGGACGGGAATACGGTTACTTAAACGATGATTCCAATCTGGAGCGCGTCATCAAGCCGGCGGAAAACGGCAACACCGTGGTTTCCACCATTGATGTGAATATCCAGAACGCGGTGGAAAAGCGCATCAATGAGTGGATGGCAGATCCGGGTTCCGAGCATATTGGGGTTGTGGTCATGAATCCGAACAACGGTGAGGTTCTGGCCATGGCCAACAACAGCATGTTTGACTTAAATAACCCGCGAAGCGCGGCGGACAGCTTCAGCGAGGAAGAACTGCGGGAGCTGGGCTTAAAAGAGGCCATGCAGACCTACAACCGCCAGCATAAAAAGACAGACGGCAGCACCATCACCATCGATCAGGTGCCGGAACATTATTCCGCAGACGAGATCCGCTCCTACGGACTTCAGGTAGCCTGGAACCAGAAATGGCGAAACTACGATATCAGTGATACCTACGAGCCGGGATCTCCTTCCAAAATCTTTACTGTGGCGGCAGCTCTGGAGGAGGGCGTCATTTCTCCAAATGACACCTTTTACTGCGACGGCTATCAGGAGGTGGCCGGTCATCAGATCAAGTGTACGGCTTACCACAAGGGCGGACACGGCATGCTGACGGTGGCGGAGGCCCTGATGGTTTCCTGCAACGATGCCATGATGCAGATCGCGGCAAAGATGGGAGCCACCACGTTTACCCGTTACATGGATGCCTTTGGCTTCGGCCAGAAGACCGGTATTGACCTGCCGGGTGAGGCAGACGCCAGGGGCCTGGTGCGCAGCGCCAGTGAGATGAACTCCGCGGACCTGGCAACCAACTCGTTCGGACAGAACTACAACTGTTCCATGATCCAGATGGCGGCAGCCTACTGTTCCGTCGTCAACGGCGGCTCCTACTACGAGCCGCATGTGGTAAAGCAGATCTTAAACGATCAGGGATCTGTGGTAAAAGAAGTAAAACCGAAGCTGGTGCGGGAGACCGTATCCGAGTCCACCAGCAGCTTTATCAAGGACGCGCTGTACCGAACGGTTTCTGAGGGAACCGGTAAGGCAGCCGCAGTAGAGGGCTATGAGATTGCCGGAAAAACGGGAACCGCAGAGAAAATTCCGCGTTCTGCGAAGAACTATCTGCTGTCCTTCTGTGGTTTTGCCCCGGCGCATGACCCGCAGGTGCTGGTGTATGTTACGGTTGATACTCCGCACGTGGAGGACCAGCCGCACAGTACCTATGCCAGTGGTGTGTTCTCCAAGATCATGGGTGACATTCTTCCTTATCTGAATGTCTTCCCGTCTGTAGACTTTGAGCAGCAGCAGAGCGAGGCAGCCGCGCAGCTTCCGGAGGCAGAGGGCATCACGGACAACAGCAGCGTGACTCCGGAGACCGAGGCAGAGCCGAAGGTATACGAGACCGAAGAATATATTGAGCCGGGCGCAGATTCCGATCTGCCGGAGGATGTACCGGAGAGCACGGAAACGGATGAGACCGGGGAGAGCGGAACGGATGCCGGAAGTGGTTATGTTCCTCCGGCCCAGACGGCCTCGGAAACTTCCGCTTCGGAGAGCAGCCCGGAGAGCAGTGCAGCAGAAAGTGAGAGCAGCACCGAAGCAGAAAGGCAGACGGAAAGCCAGACAGAAAGCGCGGGAGAATCCACTTCCCAGGCGGAGCGTGAGACCATGAGCGCAACTTCATCCGCAGGGGAATAGCTTTTTTCGCTGTTTCATACAATAGAATAATGGTAACTGTTTTAAGGGAGCCGGTATGGAATATGGAAATCGGAGCGCGTTTCTGACCCACCACCGGAGAAGGATAGCCGTCCTGTTTGGTCTGCTGTGTTTGGGCATGGTGGGACTTGCAGGGCGGCTTGTGTTTCTTATGATGTACCGGGCGGATCATTACAGTGAGATGGCAGAGGAGCTGCATCAGCGGGAACGCGCTATCAAGGCAGCCAGAGGACGGATTCTGGACGCAAATGGCACGGTGATTGCGGCGAACCGCACCGTCTGTACCATTTCCGTGATCCACAATCAGGTGACGGAGCCGGATGTGGTCATCCACAGTCTGTGCGAAATCCTGGGGATGGAGGAGGCCGGAGTCCGGAAAAAAGTGGAAAAACGAAGTTCCCGTGAGATTATCCGCACCAATGTGGATAAGGAAACCGGAGACCGGATCCGGGAACTGCATCTGGCCGGAGTGAAGGTGGATGAAGACTACAAACGGTATTATCCCTTTGACAGCCTGGCTTCCAAAGTACTCGGTTTTACCGGCGGTGATAATCAGGGAATCATTGGGCTGGAGGTTACATACGAATCTGTTTTAAAAGGAAAGAACGGTACCATCCTCACCATGGCGGACGCGGCGGGCGTGGAACTGGAAAATGCGTTTGAGGAGCGGATTGAGCCGGTGGCAGGAGCAGATCTCTACCTGAGCCTGGATGTGAACATCCAGCAGTATGCCGAGCAGGCGGCACGGACCGTTATGGAACGAAAGGGCGCAAAGCGGGTATCGGTGATCGTCATGGATCCGCAGAACGGGGAAATTATGGCAATGGTCAATGTACCCGAATTTAATCTCAATGATCCGTTCACATTAAATACGGAAGAGAGTACGGCACTTTCCGCAAAAGAAAAACAGGAACGTCTGAACCAGATGTGGAGGAATCCGGCTATCAATGATACCTACGAGCCGGGCTCCACCTTTAAGATCATTACCGCGGCGGCGGGACTGGAGGCGGGGGTGGTATCTCTGACGGACCAGTTTTCCTGCCCGGGCTTCCGGGTGGTGGAGGACCGCAAAATCCGCTGCCACAAGGTGGGAGGACATGGAAGTGAGACCTTTTTGCAGGGGGCCATGAATTCCTGCAATCCGGTCTTCATTGATGTGGGCCAGCGCCTTGGCATTGACCGGTACTGCCAGTATTTTGAGCAGTTTGGCCTGCGGGAAAAAACGGGCATTGACCTGCCTGGAGAGGCAGGGACCATCATGCACAAAAAGGAAAATATGGGCCTTGTGGAGCTGGCGACCGTTTCCTTTGGCCAGTCTTTTCAGATCACGCCCATTCAGCTGATCACCACAGCGGCTTCCATTGTGAATGGCGGAACACGGATCACGCCCCATTTCGGAGTGAAGGCTGTGGCAGCAGATGGAAGCTTCCTTCACCGCTTCTCCTACCCGGAGGGAAAACGGATTCTCTCGGAGGAGACCAGTAAAACCATGCGCTACGTGCTGGAACAGGTGGTGGCGGAGGGCAGCGGAAAGAAGGCGGCGGTGGCAGGATTCCGCATTGGAGGAAAAACTGCCACTTCGGAAAAGCTTCCCCGGAGCCTGAAAAAATATATTTCCTCCTTCGTCGGTTTTGCTCCGGCGGATGATCCCCGGGTGATCGCCCTGATCACCATTGATGAGCCGCAGGGAATCTACTACGGCGGCACCATTGCGGCACCGGTGATCGCGGATATTTTTCAGAATATCCTGCCCTATCTTGGCATCCGGCAGGAGCCGGTTACAGAGAAAACGCAAAGGTGAGCTCTCGCGAAAAGTTTACTGGAAACAACCTTGCAAAGAAAATAGAAAAGACGTATACTTATCAATATGTCAAAAATACATAAGGAATTTAGGAGAGTATTATGATTAACGAAACCATTCTTGCGATCATCATCGCATTTGCAGTCAGCGCGATCCTCTGTCCGGTCGTGATCCCGTTTCTGCATAAGCTGAAATTTGGACAGCAGGTCCGTGAAGACGGTCCCCAGGCGCATTTAAAGAAGCAGGGAACCCCGACTATGGGCGGCCTGGTATTCTTAACCGCCGTGGTCATTACGTCCCTGTTATATATCCGTGAGTATCCGCGCATCATTCCGGTGCTGTTCATGACGGTTGGCTTTGGCGTGATCGGATTTCTGGATGACTACATCAAGATCGTAATGAAGCGCTCCGAGGGTTTAAATCCGGTGCAGAAGCTGATCGGCCAGTTTATCATTACCGGTATTTTTGTATATTATCTGGTATGCTCCGGTGAGGTGGGAACCTCCATGCTGGTTCCGTTTACCGGCGGATTTGAACATGGAATCTATCTGGATCTTGGCTTTTTGTTCATCCCGTTTGTGTTCTTTGTTGTGCTCGGCACCGACAACGGCGTGAACTTCACAGACGGCCTGGATGGCCTGTGCACTAGCGTTACCATTCTGGTGGCAACCTTTTTAACCATCATTTCCATTGGCGAGAACAGCGGCATCAGCCCGATCACCGGAGCGGTGGTGGGCAGCCTGCTTGGTTTTTTACTGTTTAATGTTTATCCGGCAAAGGTATTTATGGGAGACACCGGTTCCCTTGCGCTGGGCGGCTTTGTCGCTTCCAGCGCCTTCATGATGCAGATTCCGTTATTCATTCCCATCATCGGTCTGATCTACCTGGTGGAGGTGCTTTCGGTCATCATGCAGGTGTCTTACTTTAAGGCAACCCACGGAAAGCGTATTTTCCGCATGGCGCCGATCCACCATCATTTTGAGCTGGGCGGATGGTCTGAGACCCGTGTGGTCGCAGTCTTTTCCATCGTGACCGCGCTGCTCTGCCTGGTGGCGTACTTAGGATTGTAATCGGAAGGACAGGAGGTATATGAGATGAGTCAGAAAGTATTAGTGGCAGGTACCGGCAAGAGCGGTATCGCGGCAGCAAAGCTTCTTCTTGCCATGGGCGGCGAGGTCGTGCTTTACGATGGCAACGACAAGCTGGACCCGGAGAAGATCAAAGAAAATTTTGAGGAAGACGCAAAGGTCACCATTGTTCTGGGCGAATTGACAAGACCGGATCTTTTAGGTGTGGAGCTTTCCATCATCAGCCCGGGTATTCCGTTAGACGCTCCGTTTGTGCCGGTTTTGGATGAGGCCAAGATTCCGATCTGGAGTGAGATTCAGCTGGCTTACCATGTGGCAAAGGGTAAACTCATCGCTATTACCGGAACCAACGGAAAGACTACGACCACGGCTCTGACCGGAGCGATCATGAAGACCTTCTTTGATGAGGTGTTCGTGGTAGGAAATATCGGCATTCCGTACACCGATGTGGCACTGGATACCACCGATAAGTCTGTGACGGTGGCTGAGGTCTCCAGCTTCCAGCTTGAGACCATCATGGATTTCCATCCGAATGTCAGCGCCATCTTAAATATCACGCCGGATCATTTAAACCGTCACGGCACCATGGAGAATTACATTGAGGTGAAGGAGCGCGTGGCAGTGAACCAGACTGAGGATGACTGCATCGTGCTGAACTATGACGACAAGGTACTGCGGGAGTTCGGTGAAAAGAAGGATCTGAAACCGAAGGTCATCTTCTTCTCCAGCACCCAGACCTTAAAAGAGGGCATGTACCTGGACGGCGACATGATGATCTATGCCCATGATGGCAAAAAAGAAGAGGTCTTAAACGTAAAGACGGATATGCAGCTTCTCGGCAAGCACAACTATGAGAATGTCATGGCGGCGGTAGCCATGAGCATCCGCATGGGCGTGCCGATGGAATCAATCCGCAAAGCCGTAAAAGAGTTCAAGGCGGTAGAGCACCGCATCGAGTTTGTGCTGGAGCGCTCCGGCGTCCGCTATTACAACGATTCCAAGGGAACCAACCCGGACGCGGCCATTCAGGCCATCCGCGCGATGCCGGGCCCGACCGTGCTCATTGCAGGCGGTTACGACAAGCACAGTGAGTATGACGAGTGGATCGAGGAGTTCGGTGACAAGGTGAAATATCTGGTGCTGATCGGCCAGACCCGAGACAAGATCGCGGAGTGCGCGAGAGCCCACGGTTTCACCGATATCATGTATGCGGAGGATATGGCAGAGGCAGTGCGTGTCTGCGCGGCTTATGCCAACGCGGGAGACAATGTGCTTCTCTCCCCGGCCTGCGCAAGCTGGGGCATGTTCGATAACTACGAGCAGCGCGGCGAGATTTTCAAGGAATGTGTAAGAAACCTGTAGGAGGAGTGATATGGCAAAGAAGAACCGGCCGAAACGGTTTTATGATTACAGCCTGCTGTTCTGTATCATATTTCTGTCGGTGTTTGGACTGGTCATGATCTACAGCGCCAGTTCCTACACAGCACAGTTAAAATATAACAATGCCGGTTATTTCATGATGCGTCAGCTTAAGATCGGGGCAGGAGGACTGGTCCTGGCTCTGATCATTTCCAAACTGGATTATCACTGGTACGCGAAATTTTCCATGTTTGCCTACCTGTTGTCTTATGTGCTGATGATTGCGGTTACCCTGGTCGGTAAGGAGGTAAACGGTAAGAAACGCTGGCTGGGTGTCGGCTCCTTAAGCTTCCAGCCGACGGAGTTTGTAAAGATCGCACTGATCATCTTTCTGGCGGTGCTGATTACCCGTATGGGAGCCAGTGTCAACACCTGGAAGAATATGGCCCGTGTCATGGGCTTTGCGCTCCCGATTGCCGGCATTGTAGCGGCAAATAACTTAAGTTCCGGTATCATCATTGCGGGAATTGCTTTTGTAATGCTGTTTGTGGCCTGCAAAAAGCAGTGGCCGTTTTACGCCTGTGGCGGTCTGGCCATTCTGACGGTAGTCACGGCTGGCCCCCTGGCAATTTTTCTCGAGAAGATCAAGCTGTTAAAGCCGTATCAGTTAAGCCGTATCCATGTATGGCTTTCTCCGGAAAGTTACCCGATGGACGGCGGTTATCAGGTGCTTCAGGGACTTTATGCCATCGGCTCCGGCGGCCTCTTCGGCAAGGGACTGGGCGAGAGTATCCAGAAGATGGGCTTTGTGCCTGAGGCGCAGAACGATATGATCTTCTCCATCATCTGTGAGGAGCTGGGATTGTTCGGAGCGGTCTCCATCATTCTCATTTTCCTGTTTATGATCTACCGCTTCATGCTGATTGCCAACAACGCGCCGGATCTTTTAGGGGCGCTGATCGTGGTGGGCGTTATGGCGCATATTGCGATCCAGGTTATCTTAAACATCGCGGTAGTAACCAACACGATTCCGAATACCGGAATTACGCTTCCGTTCATCAGTTACGGAGGCACGTCGGTTCTCTTTCTGATGATGGAGATGGGCATGGTGCTTGGTGTCTCCAACCAGATCCGGCTGGAGCGGTAAGCGGTATCAGCGCCTGCGCGAAAAATGTGATTCCGGACAGAAAACTCTGAACCGATGGTTCTGAATGTACATAAGATAAGGAAGATGGAAGATTGTGTACAGGAGGGATCGCGGATTGTCTGTGCTTCGGATAGAAGGGTTACACAGTCTGGAAGGAAGTATTAAAATACAGGGTTCCAAAAACGGGGTGCTGCCGGTCATGGCAGCATCTCTTCTTCATAACGGAACCACGGTACTGGAGCATATCCCCAAAATACAGGATGTTTTCTGTATGTTGGGGATTTTGAACGCTTTGGGGGCAGAATGCCGGCTGGAGGGAAACCGCCTGTATATTTCGGCAGCTACCCTTTCTTCTGCGGAGATACCGGAGGCGCTGGCCGGACAGATGCGCTCGTCCGTCATGTTGTTAGGTCCGCTGCTGGCGCGGCTGGGGAGGGTAGAAACCAGTCTGCCCGGCGGCTGCCGCATTGGAAAGCGGCCGGTGGATCTGCACATCCGGGGACTTGAGGCACTGGGCGCGGCTGTGCGGATTGAGGAGAACCGGATCCGGGCCGAGGCACCGCCTGCGGGACTTCTTGGGGCAAACATCCATCTGCCCTATCCGAGTGTGGGAGCCACGGAAAATATTTTAATGGCCGCAGCAGGGGCCAGGGGAGAGACCGTGCTTACCGGAGCTGCCAGGGAACCGGAAATCGGAATCCTGTGCAGCTTTTTAAAGACGATGGGGGTTTCGGTGGAGGGAGCCGGAAGCTCCGTGATCCGTGTCCGGGGAAGCGGCGGGTTTCAGGATTCCCGTTTCCTGCTTCCGGGGGACCGCATTGTGGCCGGAACGTATCTGGGGGCGGTTCTTTGCGCGGGGGGCCATGTGCTTCTGGAGCAGGCTCCGGCAGAGCATATGGGAAAAACACTCTGGACGGCAAAGCAGATGGGGGCGCGGCTGGAGCCGGTGGAGCAGGGCATCTGGGTCTCCATGCGGGGACGGCCCAGGCCAGTGCAGATTGAGACAGGACCGTACCCGGAGTTCCCCACAGATATGCAGTCGGTCATGATGGCAGCGGCTGCCCTTGCGGATGGAACCTCCCACATCCGGGAGAATGTATTTGAAAACCGTTTTTGCGTGGCAAAAGAATTGCAGAAACTCGGGGCACATATTATAATAGAAGACAAATTTGCGCAGGTGAGCGGCGTAGAGGCCTTAAAGGGCACCAGCGTGATGGCAGAGGACCTGCGGGGCGGCGCGGCACTGGCGGCAGCGTGTCTTGCGGCAGAGGGAACCAGTCTGCTTGGCGGTTATGAACATATCCGCCGCGGCTATGAGGATATCTGCAGGGATCTGGCCGGAGCAGGAGCCCGCATCGAACTGCTTTCGCAGGCGGAGAACAGCTTTTCAGACGATAGGAGAAAAGAAACAGATGGAATATGGATCAGGCAGGAAAAAAATGGTGATCCTTCTGGCAGCGGTATTTCTGCTGCTTGTGGTCATAGCGGGCGTGTGCTCCATCCGGATCCGGGAGATCAGGGTTACGGGAAATGAAAAATATACAGACGAACAGGTGGCAGATCTGGTGTTTCCGGACAACACAAGTCGCAGCACGGTGCTCTGTTACCTGCGCGAACATTTCGGAAAGCATGAGGAAATTCCATTCGTGGAGGATTACAAGCTGGTGATCAAAGGCCTGAACCGGGCGGAGATCATTGTATACGAAAAGAGCGTGGTGGGCTATGTGTCCTATATGAGCAGTTATATGTACTTTGACAAGGACGGTATTATCGTGGAAAGCTCCAGTCAGAAGCTTCCCGGCATCCCGTGGATCACGGGCCTGAAATTCGGTCATATCGTCCTTTACCAGAAGCTTCCGGTGGAGAGTGAGCGGGTTTTTGAGGAAATCTTAAACCTGACCCAGATCTTATCCATCTATGACCTGAGTGTGGACAAGATCCAGTACAACACGCTGGGGGAGGCCACGCTGTACATGGGTGAGATTGAGGTGATCCTGGGCAGCAATGAAGGACTCAACGGCAAGATCGCGGAGCTGGGGGACATGCTCCCGCAGCTGGAAGGAAAGAGCGGAACCCTGTATCTGGACAATTACGACGAGACCAGGACCAACCCCATGTATACCTTTAAGCCAAAGGACTAGTTTTTCAGCTTTTTTGCGAAAAAAACGGTTGATATTTTTTCAGAAATCACCTATAGTATTTACTAGACTAGTTTTTGATATAATGTTACAAAACTGTTACAAAAGGCCAATGAAAGAAGTTAAGGAGGAATCAGTCTTGTTAGAGATTAAGATAAATGAAGCGGAAAACTCCGCAAAGATCATTGTGATCGGTGTCGGCGGTGCCGGCAACAATGCAGTAAACCGCATGGTAGATGAGAATATTGCGGGTGTGGAGTTCATCGGCATCAACACAGATAAACAGGCACTGCAGTTCTGTAAGGCACCGACCGCCATGCAGATCGGCGAGAAGCTGACCAAGGGATTAGGCGCAGGCGCAAAGCCGGAGGTTGGCCAGAAGGCAGCAGAGGAGAGCTCTGAGGAGATTGCACAGGCTATCAAGGGCGCAGACATGGTATTTGTTACCTGTGGTATGGGCGGCGGTACCGGTACCGGCGCAGCTCCGGTCATCGCAAAGATCGCGAAGGACATGGGCATCCTGACTGTCGGTGTTGTAACCAAGCCGTTCCGTTTCGAGGCAAAGGCACGTATGAGCAACGCGCTGGCAGGCATTGAGAATTTAAAGGCAAGCGTTGATACCCTCATCGTGATCCCGAATGACAAACTTCTTGAGATCGTTGACCGCAGAACCACCATGCCGGATGCTTTAAAGAAAGCAGACGAAGTGCTGCAGCAGGCCGTTCAGGGAATCACCGACCTGATCAACGTACCGGGCCTGATCAACCTCGACTTCGCAGATGTTCAGACCGTTATGACCGACAAGGGCATTGCTCATATCGGTATCGGACATGCCAAGGGTGACGACAAGGCTGTTGAGGCTGTAAAGCAGGCAGTAGCAAGCCCGCTGTTAGAGACCACCATCGAGGGCGCTACCCACGTGATCATCAACATTTCCGGCGATATCAGCCTGATCGAGGCAAACGAGGCAGCAAGCTACGTTCAGGAGCTGGCTGGAGATGACGCAAACATCATCTTCGGTGCTATGTACGACGAGAACGCTCAGGACGAGGCTACCATCACCGTAATCGCAACCGGCCTGGACGCTCACGCAAACACTCCGGTCAACAAGGCTATGGCAGAGTTTGGCAACTTCAAGCCGAAGATGCCGTCCGGTTTAAACTTAAACACCCAGAGCCGCACCGCTGCCGCTGAGGCAAGCGCAACTGCTCCGAAGGCAGCTCCGCAGCTTCACGCACAGGCTCCGACGGTAAAACCGGTTCAGACTCAGGCTCCGCAGCAGACTGCTTCCGCGCAGACCGCAGCACCGGGCCAGGGTTCCTACCGCCCGTTAAACCAGACTCAGATCAATATCCCGGATTTCTTAAAGAATAAGAGATAAGCAGTCACACAAACAAAAATCGACAAAGACAGAAGACCAGATTTGGCCTTCTGTCTTTTTTTGTCGTTCAAAAACGGGAATCCGCTCCATCCGTTTGACAAAATTTTCCCCTCAGAATGATTATAATGATGGACATGAGCTGTGAGAATGATTATGAACGCTCATGACAGCAGGAGGACACGGTGTAATGACGGAAACACTGTATCTGGATCTGTTTTTTCTGGTGAACCTGGCTGCGGATTGCTATCTGCTGTTTCTTACCGGACTGGTTCTTCGTGAACCTGTGAGGAAGCGAAAAGGGCGGCTGCTTCTCGGGGCAGTTGTGGGTGCCGCGGCGGGCTGTGCTTTGGTGTTTTTCCCGAACCTGCCGGTATCTGTCTGGATCCTTCTGGAACTGGTGTTGCCGGCGGTGCTCATGACACGAGCTGCTTTTGGGCGTGGCGGTCTGTTGGAACTATTGCGGCGGACTACCGTGCTGTGGATGGCAGCAGCGCTGACCGGTGGGAGCTTTTCGCTTCTGGAATCTGCGGGAGGCGGCAGGGAGCTGCCGGTGAGCGGGAACGCGCCACAGGCTTTTGTGGGTACTGTAACAGCGGTCTGGGAGCAGACACCCTGGACCTTCCGGAAATTTGGGCTGGCCCTCAGCGTGGCAGGGGGAGCACTGTGGGCCGGAACCGTATTTCTGAGACAGGGAATGGCATTTCACAACAGCCTGTATGAGGCGACATTGTATTACCAGGGAAAACAGAAAACAGTACGGGCTCTGCGGGATACAGGGAACCAGCTGTATGAACCTTATCACCACCAGCCGGTTCACATCCTGGAACGGAGTGCGGGCCTGGAGTTTGGCGAAGCGGCTGCCCAGGTCATTTATGTTCCCTTCTGTTCGGTGGGAAAAGAACACGGGATCCTGGCCGCCGTCCGCATGGACCGGATGGAAATCCGGCAGCGGGGAAGGCTGGTCCGGGTTCTGGAGAACCCGTGGGTGGCGTTTTGCGAAACGCCGCTGTCCGCGCGGCATCGGTACGAAATGCTGTTACACGGGGAGCTAACATTATAAGATCGGGAGGATGGAAAAGTGATTGTGAAAGTTTCAGTACCAAATCGTTTTCAGTTTAAGGCAGTTCCTTCCTTTACCACAATGCTGTGGCAGAAAAAGGGAGAGGTCCACTATATCGGAGGCGCGGATATTCTGCCTCCTCCGCTGGAGAGCAAAAAGGAGGCGGAGATGATCTCACTTCTGGGAACCGAGGGGGAAAAGGAAGCACGGTCCCTTCTGATCGAGCATAATCTGCGCCTGGTGGTCTACATAGCAAAGAAATTTGACAACACGGCAGTCGGGGTAGAGGATCTGATCTCCATCGGCACCATTGGCCTCATTAAGGCCATCAATACCTTCAATCCGGAGAAGAATATTAAGCTGGCCACCTACGCCTCCCGCTGCATTGAAAACGAGATCCTTATGTATCTGCGCCGCAGCAGCAAGACGAAGGCAGAGGTCTCGATTGATGAGCCGCTTAACGTAGACTGGGACGGAAATGAACTGCTGCTCTCGGACATTCTGGGGACGGATGATGACATCATCTACCGGGGCCTGGAGGATGAGACAGAGCGGCAACTGCTAAAATCTGCCATCGACCGGTTAAGTCCCAGAGAGAAGACTATTGTGGAACTGCGGTACGGCTTAAAGAGCGCGGAGGGAGAAGAGATGACCCAGAAGGAAGTGGCAGACCATCTGGGAATCTCCCAGTCCTATATTTCCCGCCTGGAGAAAAAGATCATGAAGCGTCTGAAAAAGGAAATTGTCCGTTTTGAGTAATCTGCTGGTCTGGGTGTTGAGAGGACTTTTGGCGTTGTGCCTGCAGCTTCGGTACCCGGCGGCGCGGTTTCAGAATGAAGAACCGGTGCGGAGAGATCCGTCCTACGCGGTTTACGAGACATACAGGTATGCGTACGAGCGGTACGGATACCTGTTTTCGTATGCGGAGGAAACGGGCGCGGGACCGGCGGAAAATCGTTTATGGCAAGGCGGGAGCGGGAACGCCGGGGCAGTCGGCGGCGGACAGGAAAGTACCGGGGCAGACGGGAGGGTTCAGGGCGGAAATGGAGATCTGGCTGGTTGGAATGGCCTGGAGGACGGCAGCACCGGTGCGGGCGGAAGTGCAGGCTCAGCCGGAACGGAAGCGGGGCAGGCTGGTAATGGAACTGCGCTCCCTGCAGCCGCCCTGGCACAGCTGCAGGATTATGACTATCTGATGAAACATTACTTCAGCGTGCATGCCTCCACGACAGCGGACCGCGGTCTTATGAAAGCAGAGAAGCTTCTTGGAACCGATGTAGGTTTAACAAAGAACCCGGAAGTGCCCCAGATCCTCATTTACCACACCCACGCCAGCGAGACCTACGCGGACTACGGGCCCCGGAACCCGGACGCGAATGTGGTGGGAGCCGGGACTTATCTGGCAGAACTCCTGCGGCAGCGCGGCTGGAATGTGATCCATGACACCACAGCCTATGACCGGAAGGAAGGAACGCTGGAGCGCAGCCGGGCCTACACCTATGCGCTGGAGGGCATCCAGGGGATTTTGCAGGAACATCCCACCATTGAGGTGATCCTGGACCTGCACCGGGACGGGGTGTCAGATTCTTTGCGGCTGGTGCAGGATATTGGCGGAAAGCCCACGGCGCAGATCATGTTCTTTCAGGGGATGAGCCGCACGCCGGAGGGGGAGATTGCCTATCTGCCAAACCCGTACCTGCAGGAAAATCTGGCCTTCTGCTTTCAGATGCAGCTGGCCTGTGGCCGGTATCCGGGATTCACCCGAAAGATTTATTTAAAAGGCCTGCGCTACAACCTGCATCTGCGGGGGCGTTCGTCCCTGATCGAAGCCGGAGCCCAGACCAGCACAAAGGAAGAGGTCTGGAATGCCATGGATCTGTTGGCGGAGGCAGTGGATGCCGTACTTCAGCCGGTAGTGTATGAATAGCGCAGAAACGGCGCAGGCTGGGCCACAATCCGGTCTTGCATGGAATCTGAAAAAATGATATGATAGTAAATTGACAAAACAGACCTTATACGTTATTGGAGGAAATAAATACATGGCATCAATGGACCAAAGCAAGATCCGCAATTTCTGTATCATCGCCCACATTGACCACGGCAAATCCACTCTGGCAGACCGCATCATCGAGATGACCGGCCTTCTGACCAGCCGCGAGATGCAGGCGCAGGTACTGGACAACATGGATCTGGAGCGGGAGCGCGGCATTACCATCAAGTCCCAGGCTGTCCGCACCGTCTATCACGCAAAAGATGGAGAAGAATATATTTTTAACCTGATCGACACCCCAGGACATGTGGACTTTAACTACGAGGTATCCCGAAGCCTGGCAGCCTGCGACGGCGCAATCCTTGTAGTAGACGCAGCCCAGGGCATTGAGGCCCAGACTCTGGCGAATGTGTATCTGGCGCTGGATCATGACCTGGATGTCTTCCCGGTTATCAACAAGATTGATCTGCCGAGCGCAAGACCGGACTGGGTTGCGGACGAGATCGAGGATGTCATCGGCATTGAGGCCCATGACGCGCCGCGCATCTCCGCAAAGACAGGCCTGAATGTGGAGGATGTACTGGAGGCCATTGTCCACAAGGTTCCGGCTCCGGTGGGAGACCCGGAGGCACCGCTGCAGGCCCTGATCTTTGACTCCCTGTACGACCCGTACAAGGGCGTGATCGTATTCTGCCGTATCAAAGAGGGAACCGTGAAGAAGGGTACCCTGATCCGCATGATGGCAACCGGGGCCCAGGAGGAAGTCGTTGAGGTCGGCTACTTCGGCGCAGGCCAGTTTATCCCGTGCGACGAGCTGAGTGCCGGTATGGTTGGCTACATCACGGCCAGCATTAAGAACGTGAAGGATACCCGGGTGGGTGATACCATCACCGACGCGAACCGTCCGTGCGCAGAGCCGCTTCCGGGCTATAAGAAGGTAACCTCCATGGTTTACTGCGGCCTGTATCCGGCAGATGGAGCAAAATACAATGATCTGCGTGATGCGCTGGAAAAGCTGCAGTTAAACGACGCGTCCCTGTATTTTGAGCCGGAGACCTCCATTGCCCTGGGCTTTGGTTTCCGCTGTGGTTTCCTTGGCCTGTTACATCTGGAAATCATTCAGGAACGTCTGGAGCGTGAGTACAACCTGGATCTCGTTACCACGGCGCCGGGCGTTGTATACCGCGTTCACAAGAAAAACGGCGAGATGATTGAGCTGACTAACCCGTCCAACCTGCCGGACCCGACCGAGATCGAGTACATGGAGGAGCCGATCGTCAGCGCGGAGATTATGGTGACCACCGAGTTTGTAGGCGCCATTATGACGCTGTGCCAGGAGCGCCGCGGCGTTTACCATGGCATGGAATATATTGAGGAGACGAGAGCACTCTTAAAGTATGACCTTCCGTTAAATGAGATCATCTACGATTTCTTTGACGCGTTAAAATCCCGCTCCAGAGGCTACGCGTCCTTCGACTACGACATGAAGGGCTATGAGACCTCTGAGCTGGTAAAACTGGATATCCTCATCAACAAGGAAGAAGTGGATGCCCTGTCCTTCATCGTGCATGCGGATTCCGCTTACGAGCGAGGCAGAAAGATGTGTGAGAAGTTAAAAGAGGAGATCCCGCGCCATCTGTTTGAAATCCCGATCCAGGCAGCGGTGGGCGGCAAGATCATTGCCCGTGAGACCGTAAAAGCCATGCGCAAGGATGTTCTGGCCAAGTGTTACGGCGGCGATATCTCACGTAAGAAGAAGCTTCTGGAAAAACAGAAGGAAGGAAAGAAACGAATGCGTCAGGTGGGCAATGTAGAAATCCCGCAGAAGGCATTCATGAGTGTTCTGAAATTAGACGATGAATAAACGAGAACTGGAACTTTATATTCACATCCCGTTCTGTGCCCGCAAGTGCGCCTACTGCGACTTTTTGTCCTTCGCAGCGCCGGAGCGGGTGTACCGGGACTATATGGACAAGTTGCTGGAAGAAATCTGCGGCCAGGGTCCGAATTTTCAGGAGTACCGTGTGTCCACGATCTTTGTGGGCGGCGGTACTCCGTCCATTCTTCCGGCGGACCTGATCATGGAGCTGTTCGCGACGCTCTCTGAGAATTTTGACATCTCCCCGGACGCGGAGATTACCATGGAAGCCAATCCGGGAACCCTCACCATGGAAAAGCTGGAGGTGTACCGCCAGAGCGGTGTAAACCGCTTAAGCATCGGCCTGCAGTCCGCGGATGACAAAGAACTGAAATACTTAGGGCGCATCCATTCCTACGACTCCTTTTTAAAGAGCTTTCAGAGGGCGAGACAGGCAGGCTTTAAAAATATCAATGTGGACTTGATGTCTGCCCTGCCGGGACAGGATGTGCATTCCTGGAAAAATACCCTGAAAAAAGTCATGATGCTGAAACCGGAGCATATCTCTGCCTACAGCCTTATCATTGAGGAAGGAACGCCGTTTTATGAGCGGTTTGGAGAGCCGCAGGGCAAACAAAGCAGCGTGGTATGCGGGGAATCTGACGCAGACAGAGGCGGCGCGCTTCCGGCACCGAAAACCGCTGCTGAGATAGCGGCCCGGGCGGCAGTCATGACGCTGCCGGATCTCCCGGATGAGGATACGGACCGGGAAATGTATCATCTGACCAAAGAGATGATGGCTGCCCATGGCTATGACCGCTATGAGATTTCCAATTACGCGAAGAAAGGCTATGAATGCCGCCATAACATCGGATATTGGACTGGCGTGGAGTACCTGGGGCTTGGCCTTGGCGCGTCCTCCTATACCTACGGCTACCGTTACCATAATACGGAAAACCTGCAGGAGTATCTGTCTTTAAACCTGTACGAGGGCGGAGCGGCCGCCCGTGACATTGAAGAGCTTTCCCTGGAAGATAAAATGGAAGAATTCATGTTTGTGGGCCTGCGCATGATGAAGGGAGTCTCCGGCAGTGAATTCCTGGACCGTTTCGGGCAGAATATGTGGAATGTCTACGGGGATGCCTTAAAGAAGCTGGAGCAGCAGGGCCTCATTGAAGTAGATGCGCCCATGGTGCGTTTAACAGAGCTTGGAATCGATGTCAGCAACGTGGTTTTAAGTGAATTTCTGCTGGACCGGTAACCTGTTTCGATGGTTTTTCTTAAGGATTTGTTTCCTTGTTCTTTCCGGTGTCCTTTGCTATACTATCTATGAAAAATAATGGTAAAAAAAGGATGCGGGAATGCGAAAACAACCCGTTTTGGAAAGACATCCGGGAGGGACTGGAATGCTGATACAAAAGAAACTGAATCGGGACGCGGGAAAGCCGCGCCTGAGACTGAAACAGGCGTTTAGCCTGCTGTTTGCGTGCCTGCTGGTTTTACAGACCGGCATGGTCACGGCCTTTGCCGCTCCGTCGGCATCGGTCATCCGCTCCGATGAGCTGCGGGGCGTATGGATTTCCTATCTGGACTGGGAAAGGCTTCCGGCAGATCAGGAATCCTTTAAACATGAAGTAGATAAGATGCTGGACCGCTGTCTGGAACTGAAGATGAATGCTGTGTTTGTGCATGTGCGCCCGGACGCGGACGCCATGTATCCGTCCGCGTATTTTCCGTGGTCCCGTTTTGTGACGGGAACCCAGGGGCAGAATCCCGGCTACGATCCCTTTGCGATCTTTGTGAAAGCAGCCCACAACAAGGGCCTGCAGATCCATGCCTGGATCAATCCATACCGCGTGACCGGTTATCACAATACCTGGGATCAGGTTTCGGACCAGAACCCGGCAAAAAAGTGGCTGACGGACGGGGATCCTTCCAATGACCGCTGGGTTTTAAAGCAGAATGGCGCTTATTACTTTAATCCGGCCATTCCACAGGTGCGGGAGCTCATCATCAACGGCGTGCGGGAGATCGCGCAGAAGTATACGGTGGACGGCATTCACTTTGACGATTATTTTTATCCGGAAGTGGACAACAATAATGAGAGCCGCTGGTTTGACAAGCCGGAATATGAAGCTTCCGGCAGCAGCTTAAGCATCGCCCAGTGGAGGCGGGAAAATGTCAACGAGCTGATCCGCGGCGTCTATAAGGCAGTCAAAGAGGCAAGGCCTTCCGCGCAGTTCGGCATCAGCCCGGAGGGCTATGTGGACCATCTGCGCAGTGACAACCGTCTGTTTACCGACATCGACACCTGGCTGTCCCACGACGGCTATGTGGATTACATTATGCCGCAGATTTACTGGGGCTTTGAGCATCAGCTGTCCAACGGCAGCCCGGCGCCCTTTGCGTTTGAGAACAACTTAAAGACCTGGATCAGCCTGGTAAAGAAGGGCCACGCGAAGCTCTATATCGGCCTGGCCATGTACAAGGCAGGAAGCAACGCAAGAGACAATACCGGAATTCCGGAATGGAAACGCTACGACGATGTTATCAGCCGCCAGGTGGAGGCCGGACGGGCCAGCGGAGCGGTATCCGGCTATTGTTTTTATGAGTACGGTTCCTTCCAGGAGGATGTGTGTCAGAAGGAAGTAAAGAACCTGATGAAGGTATTCCGGTAGCAGTGCCGGAATGCATGCGCAACGCGCAGACAATCATAAATAAAGCGTTTCCGAACGCTCGGATAAAGGAGAACAGAGATGAAAAAGTTAGAGGATTACGTAGTAAGCATTCCGGATTTCCCGGAGCCGGGAATCATTTTCCGCGATGTTACCTCCATTTTGCAGGATGCGGACGGACTGGCAATGGCCATTGACAGCATCCGTGAGATGGTAAAGAATCTGGACTACGATGTGGTTGTGGGACCGGAGTCCCGCGGTTTTATCTTCGGTGTGCCGGTTGCCTACGCAGAGCACAAGAGCTTCGTGCCGATCCGCAAGAAAGGCAAGCTGCCGCGTGAGACCATCACCGCAAAGTATGATCTGGAGTATGGCACTGCCGAGATTGAAATCCACAAAGATGGCATCAAACCGGGCCAGAAAGTGGTAGTTGTGGACGATCTCATTGCCACTGGCGGCACCACCGAGGCCATTGCAGGCCTTATTGAGCAGCTGGGCGGCAAGGTCGTAAAGCTCTGCTTTGTGATGGAGCTTGCAGGCCTCAAGGGACGTGAGCGCCTTGCCGGATACGACGTAGAGTCCGCAATCATCTACGAAGGAAAATAAAATTCAGAAGGGATTGCAGCAGGGGTGAAAATCCGCAATAACGGATTTTCACCCTTTATTTATGTGATTAGCCTTGTGGCGTTTTCGGAAATGCAGTATAATTATTCCAACTGTGCTGTGTTTTACGGCATAAAAATTATAAGAGGTGAAACGATGTTAATATGGGTCTTCACTGCGGCGGCGGTGCTTTGCCTGGTGTACTACGGAGTCATTGTGCTGTATGCGGGATTTGGCACTTCGTTTGCTGTGTTGTGGCTTTTGGTCGGCGGATTTTTTGGGGCTACGGCCGCCAGCATCCACTTTTATCAGAAGTATCCGGAACGGGTGCCGCTGTGGCTTCCGGTCCCTTTTGTAACCTTGTGCGCTTCCGGCCTGATGATTGTTCTGGTGACACAGATTCTGATCTTCGGGCGCATCCCGGCGGCGGCAGAGCCTTCGCTCGATTACGTGATCGTGCTGGGGGCCAAGGTGAAACCGGACGGAACCTTAAGCAAAACCTTAAAACTCCGGCTGGATAAGGCACTGGAGTATCTGAAGGAGAATCCGGAGACCATGCTGGTGCTTTCTGGCGCAAAGGGAGACGCGGAGCCGTGTTCCGAGGCGGATGCCATGGAAGCGTATCTTCTGGAGCAGGGGGCAGATCCGGAACATCTTCTGAAAGAAGAGCAGTCCTTCAGTACGGTGGAGAATCTGGCCTACAGTAAAATTTTAATTGAAAACCGGGAGCTGGAATATCAGCGGGAACAGGAACGCAAAGCAGAGGCAGACCGGCTGCTCCATGCGCCGGGAGAAACGGAAGGGGAAGTGGAAGACGGGCCCGGGGCAGGAATATCCGCAGACAACATCCCGGTTCCTGCGCGCCAGCCGCGCATTGGTATCATTACCAGCAATTTTCATCTCTGCAGGGCCGGGATGATCGCAAAAAAGCAGGATTATGGTACCGTCTACGGCATTGCGTCGGAGGCAGATAAGGTGCTGCTGGTGCATTTTTCCCTGCGCGACGGCATTGCACTGTTAAAAGACCGCCTGATGGGTAATCTATAAAAAACGGAAAAGACAGACAGGAAAGGAAGAAAACGCATGAGTCAGTTAGAAGCAATCAAAAAACTGGATGCCTACCGTGTGGTAGAACATAAAACAATCGAGGAGATGCAGTCAGAAGGCATTGTGCTGGAGCATAAGAAAACAAAAGCCAGACTGTTTCTGGTATCAAATGACGATGAGAACAAGGTATTCTGCATCGGATTCCGCACCCCGCCGGACAATGACTGCGGACTGCCGCATATTCTGGAGCACAGCGTGCTCTGCGGCTCCGACAAATTCCCGTTAAAGGATCCGTTTGTGGAACTGGTAAAGGGTTCCTTAAACACCTTCTTAAATGCCATGACCTACCCGGATAAGACCGTATATCCGGTGGCAAGCTGCAACGACAAAGATTTCCACAATCTGATGGATGTCTACATGGATGCTGTGCTTCATCCGAATATCTATAAAGAAGAGAAAATCTTCCGCCAGGAGGGCTGGCACTATGAGCTGGAGAGCAAAGACGCTCCGCTCATCTACAATGGTGTTGTATACAATGAGATGAAGGGCGCTTACTCTTCTCCGGAGAGCATTTTAGATAGTGTGACCCAGAAGACCCTGTTCCCGGATACCTGCTACGGCAAGGATTCCGGCGGTGACCCGGTACACATTCCGGAGCTGAGCTACGAGAAGTTCCTGGATTTCCATAAGACCTACTATCATCCGTCCAACAGCTACATCTATCTCTATGGAGATATGGATATGGCGGAGAAGCTGACCTGGCTGGATGAGGAATATTTAAGCCACTACGAGGAGCGCCCGGTAGATTCCCGCATCCGGGAGCAGAAAGCTTTTGAAGCTCCGGTGGAGCGCGAGTTCTCCTACTCCATCACCGAAGGGGAGTCTGAGGGGGACGCAACCTATCTTTCCGTCAATACCGTTGTGGGAGATGATCTGGATCCGAAGCTGTATGTGGCGTTCCAGATCCTGGAGTATACCCTGCTCGACGCGCCGGGCGCGCCGTTAAAGCAGGCACTCATTGACGCGGGAATCGGTAAAGATGTTATGGGCGGCTATGAGAACGGCATTTTACAGCCGTACTTCTCTGTCATTGCCAAGGATGCCAATAAAGAGCAGAAGGGCGAATTCCTGGCTATTGTTAAAGGCACCCTGCGCAAGCTGGCGGACCAGGGTATCAACCGCAAGAGCCTGCTGGCCGGCATGAACTACTTTGAGTTTAAATACCGTGAGGCAGATTATGGCTCTGCGCCGAAGGGCCTGATGTACGGCCTGCAGTGTCTGGACAGCTGGTTGTACGACGGAGACCCGATGACCCACCTCTGCTATCAGGAAACCTTTGATTTCTTAAAGAAGGAAGTGGAGAATGGCTATTTTGAGCAGCTGATCCGGGATTATCTGTTAGACAATCCGTTTGAAGCTGTCATTGTGGTGGCTCCGGAGAAGAACCTGACAGCAAAAGAAGACGAGAAGCTGGCGAAGAAGCTGGCAGACTATAAGGCTTCCCTGTCTGAGGAAGAACTGGAGGCGCTGGTGACTGCCACCAGAGAATTAAAAGAGTATCAGGATACCCCGTCCACCCCGGAGGTTCTGGCGAAAATCCCGCTCTTAAGACGGGAAGACATCGAGAAAAAGGCAGAGACCTTCTTCTGGACAGAGAAAGAAGAGGCCGGCATCAAGGTGCTGCACCACAACTTCTTTACTTCTGGTATCGGATATCTGAAGGTGCTGTTCAACACCGAGGTGCTGCCGCAGGAAGACCTTCCATATGCAGGCCTGTTAAAATCCGTTCTGGGATCCATCAGCACGGAGCATTACAGCTATTCCGATTTAACCAGTGAGATTCACTTAAACAGCGGCGGCGTGGACTTTTCCGTAACTTCCTACCCGGATCTGGCAGACCCGGAGCGCTTTACCGGAGCTTTCGTGGCAAGCATTCGTGTGCTGTACGATAAGCTGGATTTTGGTTTCACCATGCTGGAGGAGATTCTGAATCACTCTGTATTTACAGATGAGAAGCGTCTGGGAGAGGTAATTCAGGAGACCCGTTCCCGCGCGAAGATGAAGCTGGAGAACGCAGGACACAGCACGGCAGTATCCCGCGCGACCTCCTATTTCTCCGCAACCGCTTATTACAATGAGCTGACCGGCGGTACCGCATACTATCATTTTCTGGAGCAGCTGGAGAAGGATTACGCAGAAAAGAAGGGCGAGATCATCGCGAGACTGCAGGAGGTAAGCAAAAAGCTCTTTACCAGAGTCAATATGCTGGTCAACTACACGGCAGACGACAAGGGCTACGAGAAGCTTCCTGAGACTTTAAAGCTTCTGGCAGACAAGCTGCCGCAGGGAAGCGGAGAGAAGCATGCCTTCAGACATCCGGTCAAGAACCTGAACGAGGGCTTAAAGACTTCTGCCCAGGTAGATTATGTGGCCCGCTGCGGCAATTTCCGCAGTGCAGGACTCGAGTATACGGGTGCTTTGAAGATTCTTCAGGTGATCTTAAGCTATGATTACCTGTGGCTGAATATCCGCGTAAAAGGTGGCGCCTATGGCTGCATGAGTGGTTTCGGACGTTCCGGCGAGGGCTATCTGGTATCCTACCGTGACCCGAACTTAAAAGAGACCAACGAGATTTATGAGGGCATTCCGGCTTATCTGGAGGCCTTTGACCCGGATGAGCGCGACATGACCAAGTATGTTATCGGAACCATCAGCAATCTGGACGCTCCGCTGACTCCGTCCGTGAAGGGCAGCAGAGGCCTTTCTGCGTACCTGTCCGGCGTAACGGAGGAGATGATGCAGACCGAGCGTGACCAGATCTTAGGAGCCACCAAGGAAGACATCCGCGCGCTGGCTGCCCAGGTACGGGCAGTTCTGAGCACCGGAAGCTTCTGCGTAGTCGGAAACGAAGAGAAGATTGAGGCAAGCCGCGGCATGTTTGGCGAGGTTTCCAGTCTTACAAGAGGATAAGTATTTCGAAAGGATAAATTTATGGCAAAGAAACCGGAAGGTACGAATTTTGATAAACTGCTGGAAGAACTGAACGGCAAGAAAACCGGGGCAGGCGGAGAAAACCAGTCCGCCCCGGTTCAGAAGAAATCTGGCTTTGTAACCCTGATCGGACGGCCGAACGTGGGCAAATCCACCCTGATGAACCATCTGATCGGCCAGAAAATCGCTATTACATCGGATAAACCTCAGACCACCAGAAACCGCATTCAGACCGTCTACACCGACGAGCGCGGCCAGATCATTTTCCTGGATACCCCGGGTATCCACAAGGCGAAAAACAAGCTGGGCGAGTATATGGTGAATGTGGCTGAGCATACCTTAAAAGAGGTAGACCTGATTTTGTGGCTGGTGGAGCCCAGCACCTTCATCGGTGCCGGTGAGCGCCACATTGCCGAGCAGCTTCAGGGCATTAAGACCCCGATCATCCTGGTCATCAACAAAACCGATACGGTAAAAAATCAGGAAGACATCCTGACCTTCATCAATGCCTACAAGGATATCTGCAATTTCGCGGAGATTGTTCCGGTGTCCGCCCTGCGAGATAAGAACACCGATACACTGCTGGAGCAGCTGTTCAAGTACCTGCCCTACGGTCCGCAGTTCTATGATGAGGATACCGTCACAGACCAGCCGATGCGCCAGATCGCGGCGGAGCTGATCCGGGAGAAGGCCCTGCGCCTGCTGGATGAGGAAATCCCCCATGGCATTGCGGTTACCATTGAAAAGATGAGTGAGCGGCCAAACGGCATCATAGATGTGGAGGCGACCATCATCTGTGAGCGGGATTCCCACAAGGGCATCATCATCGGCAAGGGCGGCGCCATGTTAAAACGTATCGGCTCCGCGGCCAGAAGAGAGCTGGAGAATATGCTGGAGACGAAAGTAAACCTGCAGATCTGGGTCAAAGTGAGAAAAGAGTGGCGTGACAGCGAACTGTTGATGAAAAACTACGGATACAATCCAAAGGAATAAGCTGTGAGAGAATCTGTGAATCTGACCGGTATGGTCTTAAAGGCATCCCCGGTGGGGGATAACGACCGGAGGCTGGTCATCCTGACCCGGGAGCGTGGCAAGATCACAGCCTTTGCCCGGGGAGCCAAGCGGCCCGGAAGCCAGCTCATGGGCGTGACCAGGCCCTTTGTATTTGGCACCTTTAAGCTGTACGAGGGCCGGGACGCCTACAATCTGCAGGGAGCCGATGTACTCAATTATTTTGCGGAGATCCCCCAGGATATGGAAGCAACCTGCTACGGATCCTATTTTCTGGAATTCGCGGATTACTACAGCCGGGAGAATCTGGAGGCCACGGAGCAGCTTCTGCTGTTGTACCAGTCCCTGCGGGCCCTGCTAAAACCGGCGCTTCCCAAACCGCTCATCCAGGCGGTGTTTGAGCTTCGCAGCATGGTCATCAACGGAGACTACACGGAGCATCCGCCCCGTCCGGTCAGTGATTCCGCAAACTACGCTTGGGAGTATATCATCGCCTCGCCGCTGGAATCGCTGTACACCTTTGTGCTGGCACCGGAGGTGCTGGAGGAACTGCGGCACTGCGTGGAGCTGAACAAACGACGCTTCATTGACCGGGAATTTCATTCCCTGGAGATCCTGCGGATGATGGAGACGGCTGCAAGGCTGACGAAAACCGTACCGGCCGGGAAAAAATAAGGTGTTGAAAAACCTGCCATGAACAGGTATAATCCTAGATAGCCCTGTGGTGCAGGGGAGTGAGGAGATTTATGAAAAAGAACATTGCGGTTTTGACTGCATCCGCACTGCTTGCAGCAGTCTGGACTGCAGGCTGTTCTGCAGGCTCAGGAAAGACCTGGGATGGTTCCGAGAACAGCATTTATGTGGCGGATGACTTAAGCGTGCAGAGCGCCATGGTCTACACGTCCGAAAAGGAGAATGATTTATACAGCGCCGAGGGCCTGGCTGAGTTCGCGAAGGAGCAGATTGCTTCTTATAATGAAGAACAGGGCGCGGCGGCTGAGGCAGAGAATCCTGAAGACGGTGAAAAACTTCCGGCAGCGCTTGTGAGCAGCAGCCTGGAGGGACAGACCGGAAGGCTGGTATTTGCCTACAAAACACCGGAGGACTTTGTAAAGTTTTCCGAAGAAAACGGGGATGATACCCACACGGTGATTTCCCTTGCGGTCTTTGATACGGAAGAAGCAAAGCTCCCGGATCTGGCCTACAAAACACCCGCCGGGAAGAACGCGGACATTCAGAAGGCTGCCGCAAAGGACAGCCACATGGTACTTACCGAAGGCTCTGCAACGGTTTACACGGAAGGAAAAATCCTCTATGTGACCGACGGCGTGGAAGTAAAAAGTGATCATTCAGCAGTGACCCCAGAGGGAACCGGCTGTATTATATTCAAATAAAAAGAGAGGTTATCGACGATGGAAAAGACAATGGAGAAAATTGTAGCGCTGGCCAAGAGCAGAGGATTCGTTTATCCGGGTTCCGAGATCTACGGCGGTCTGGCAAACACCTGGGATTACGGCAACCTTGGCGTAGAGCTGAAGAACAACGTAAAGAAAGCATGGTGGCAGAAATTCGTTCAGGAGAGCCCGTACAACGTAGGCGTTGACTGCGCGATCCTCATGAACTCCCAGACCTGGGTAGCTTCCGGACATCTGGGTGGTTTCTCTGATCCGCTGATGGACTGTAAGGCATGTAAGGAGCGTTTCCGTGCCGACAAGCTGATCGAGGACTACATGGCAGAGAACGGCATCACCGTCGAGGGCAGCGTAGACGCATGGTCTCAGGAAGAAATGAAGAAATACATCGATGACAACAACATCTGCTGCCCGAGCTGCGGCAAGCATGACTTCACCGATATCCGTCAGTTCAACCTGATGTTCAAGACCTTCCAGGGTGTAACCGAGGACGCAAAGAACACGGTATACTTAAGACCGGAGACCGCACAGGGTATCTTCGTAAACTTCAAGAACGTACAGCGTACTTCCAGAAAGAAAGTTCCGTTTGGTATTGGACAGATCGGTAAGTCCTTCCGTAACGAGATCACTCCGGGTAACTTTACCTTCCGTACCCGTGAGTTCGAGCAGATGGAGCTGGAGTTCTTCTGCAAACCGGGCACCGACCTTGAGTGGTTCCAGTACTGGAGAGGCTTCTGCCGCGACTGGCTGCTGGCACTGGGCTTAAAGGAAGACGAAATCCGTCTCCGCGACCATTCTCCGGAGGAGCTGTGCTTCTACAGTAAGGGTACCACCGATATCGAGTTCCTCTTCCCGTTCGGATGGGGCGAGCTGTGGGGTATCGCAGACAGAACCGACTACGACTTAACCCAGCATCAGAACACCTCCGGCGCGGATATGACCTACTTTGATGACGAGTCAAAGGAGAAATACATTCCGTATGTCATCGAGCCGTCACTGGGTGCTGACCGTGTAACCCTGGCATTCCTGTGTGCAGCATACGATGAGGAAGAGATCGGTGAGGGTGATGTGCGTACCGTGCTTCACTTCCATCCGGCCATCGCACCGGTTAAGATCGGTATTCTTCCGCTGTCCAAGAAGTTAAACGAGGGCGCTGAGAAGGTATACGCAGAGCTGTCCAAGTACTACAACTGTGAGTTCGATGACAGAGGCAACATCGGTAAGAGATACAGAAGACAGGATGAGATTGGTACTCCGTTCTGCATCACTTATGATTTCGAGTCTGAGGAAGACCAGGCAGTGACCGTCCGCGACCGTGATACCATGGAGCAGGTTCGTGTGCCGATCGCTGAGTTAAAGCAGTACTTCGAGGATAAATTCCGTTTCTAATGAAAGAAAACAAATTACAAACCGTAGGCGCAGTCGCCGGGTACATTCTCTCAGGAGGAAGAAACACACGCATGGAGGGACAGAAAAAACTGTTCCTCCGCTATGCGGGTGAGACCTTCTGCCAGAGAATTTTGCATGCCTGTGACTGTCTGCCTGCGGTTTATTTGTCTGTAGATAACAAAGAACCCTACAGAAAAGCCGGTCTGCCCATGGTCGAGGACCGGTGGAGGGGGATCGGGCCGCTTGGCGGCATTGCCTCCGGACTTCTGACATGCAAAGAAGACGCGCTTTTTGTGATGGCCTGCGACATGCCGATGATGGAGCGGCAAACCGTAGAGCGGATGCTGGAGACGTATGAGAAGATCTGCTGCGAGACTGCAGCTGCGAAGGCAGAGCGTCCGGCCGGGCCAGAGTCTGCGAACGCAGCGGAAAGCGCGGATGGGGCCAACCTGCAACCGCCTGTGCTTGTGACGTCCCAGAATGGGCGCATCCACCCGCTCTTTGGAATTTACCCAAAGCGCGTGCTTCCGTTTGCGGAAGAACTGATCCGGGAGGGGGATTACCGTATCATGCACTTTCTGGAGCGGGCCGGATACCGGACACTGGAGCTGGAACCGGAAAGCCACGCCATGGAAAATATCAACAGTACGGAAGAATATCGCAGACTGGCGGAAGCGCAAAATGCGGGGGAGAATCCGTACACAGCCGCTCATCCCTTTGTATTTGCCATCAGCGGCTATAAAAACAGCGGCAAGACGACCCTGATCACAAGACTCATTCCAGAACTTACAGGGCGCGGATACAAGGTGGCCGTCATCAAACACGATGGCCATGATTTTAAAAGTGATGTTCCGGGGACGGACAGCTATCGCCATCAGAAAGCGGGCGCTTACGGAACCGCTGTGTTTTCCAAAAACCGATTTCTGATCACGAAAGAATGTCATGGGATTACGGAGCGGGACCTGTTTTCCGCCTTTCCGGAGGCAGACATCATCCTGATCGAGGGATTAAAAAACAGCAGCTATCCGAAATATTTCTGCGCGTATCCGGAAAAACCGCTGCCGGATGCAGCAGGACTGGCAGACGAAATGGAAAAGATCATGCAGCAGACTGCACCTGTATAATTTTTAGACTAAAAAACTATTTTTCAGATTCGTCAAAATGGCAAATTACACATTCGCATATACGAATTCTTATCGCATATGTGAAAATAATGAAGAATCGACAAAATTTTACGAGTTTTTGCTAAAAAATATACAAAAACCACACGAAAAAACCTTTACTCCTGAAAAAAATATGGTATACTTATACCAGACCGTCGAATGATTCTTTTTTGTGCAAAAACTATACAAGACGGAGCTTAAACCGCAGACAAAAAAGTCTGCACATGTTGAGGAGGATAAACCAATGGCTAAAAAGTGGGTGTACTTATTTACAGAAGGTGACGCTACCATGAGAAATCTTCTCGGTGGTAAGGGTGCAAACCTGGCTGAGATGACAAATATCGGTCTTCCGGTACCGCAGGGCTTTACCATTACAACGGAGGCCTGCACACAGTACTACGAGGACGGCCGCGAGATCAACGATGAGATCCAGGGCCAGATCAACGAGTATATCGCAAAGATGGAAGAGATTACCGGAAAGAAATTCGGTGATCTTGAGAACCCGCTGCTGGTTTCCGTACGTTCCGGCGCACGGGCTTCCATGCCTGGTATGATGGATACCATCTTAAACCTGGGCTTAAACGAAGATGTAGTTAAGGTAATCGCTGAGAAGTCAAACAACCCGCGCTGGGCATGGGACTGCTACAGAAGATTCATTCAGATGTATTCCGACGTTGTTATGGAAGTCGGTAAGAAATATTTCGAAGCTCTCATCGACGAGATGAAAGAGAAGAAAGGCGTAAAACTCGATGTTGAGCTTGACGCTGACGACTTAAAAGAGCTGGCTAACCAGTTTAAGGCTGAGTACAAGAACAAGATCGGCGTAGATTTCCCGGACGATCCGAAGGAGCAGTTAATGGGCGCAATCAAAGCCGTATTCCGTTCCTGGGACAACCCGCGTGCTAACGTTTACCGCCGCGACAACGATATCCCGTACTCCTGGGGTACTGCTGTAAACGTACAGTCCATGGCATTTGGTAACATGGGTGATGACTGTGGTACCGGTGTTGCATTTACCCGTGACCCGGCAACCGGCGCAAAGGGCCTGTTCGGTGAGTTCTTAACCAACGCACAGGGCGAGGACGTAGTAGCTGGTGTCCGCACCCCGATGCACATTCAGGAGATGGCTGAGAAGTTCCCGGAGGCATTCGCAGATTTCGAGAAGGTATGTAAGACTCTGGAAGATCACTACAGAGATATGCAGGATATGGAGTTCACCGTTGAGCACGGCAAACTGTACATGCTGCAGACTCGTAATGGTAAGAGAACCGCTCAGGCTGCATTAAAGATCGCATGTGACCTGGTAGACGAGGGCATGAGAACTCCGGAAGAGGCGGTTGCCATGATCGATCCGCGTAACCTGGATTCCTTACTGCATCCGACCTTCGACCAGAAAGCATTAAAGGCAGCTACCCCGATTGCAAAAGCACTGGGCGCAGCACCTGGCGCAGCTTGTGGTAAGATTGTCTTCACTGCAGATGACGCTGTAGAGTGGGCAGCAAGAGGCGAGAAAGTCGTTCTGGTACGTCTTGAGACCTCTCCGGAGGATATCACCGGTATGAAAGCGTCCCAGGGTATCTTAACTGTCCGCGGTGGTATGACCTCCCACGCAGCAGTAGTTGCACGTGGCATGGGCGCTTGCTGTGTAGCAGGCTGCGGCGACATCGTTATGGATGAAGCAAACAAGAAATTCACTCTGGCTGGCAAAGAGTACCACGAGGGCGACGTAATCTCCTTCGACGGTTCCACCGGCTGTGTATATGACGGAGCAATCCCGACTGTAGAGGCAACCATTGCTGGTGAGTTCGGACGCATTATGGCATGGGCTGATGAGTACAGAACCATGGGCGTACGCACCAACGCAGATACCCCGCACGACGCACAGAAGGCTCGTGAGCTTGGCGCAGAGGGCATTGGCCTTTGCCGTACCGAGCATATGTTCTTCGAGGGTGACCGTATCGACGCATTCCGTGAGATGATCTGCTCCGATACCGTAGAAGAAAGAGAAGAAGCTCTGGAGAAGATCCTTCCGTTACAGCAGGGCGATTTCGAACAGCTCTACGAGGCTATGGAGGGCAACCCTGTAACCATCCGTTTCCTGGATCCGCCGTTACATGAGTTCGTTCCGACCGAGGAAGAGGACATCGAGAAACTGGCTAAGGCAAAAGGCAAGACCGTTGCAGAGATCAAGGCAATCTGCGAGTCCCTGCATGAGTTCAACCCGATGATGGGTCATCGTGGCTGCCGTCTGGCTGTTACCTATCCGGAAATCGCTGTTATGCAGACCAAGGCTGTCATCCGCGCAGCAATCAACGTAAAGAACGCTCATCCGGACTGGAACATCGTTCCGGAGATCATGATTCCGCTTATCGGCGATGTCAAAGAATTAAAATACTGCAAGAAGACCGTTGTTGAGACTGCAGACGCAGAGATCGCAGCAGCAGGTTCTGACCTGAAGTACCATGTAGGTACCATGATCGAGATCCCGAGAGCAGCCCTGACTGCAGACGAGATCGCAAAAGAAGCTGACTTCTTCTGCTTCGGTACCAACGACCTGACCCAGATGACCTTCGGCTTCTCCCGTGATGACGCAGGCAAGTTCTTAGGCGCTTACTACGATGCTAAGATCTACGAGAACGATCCGTTCGCAAAACTGGATCAGACTGGTGTCGGCAAACTCATGGAGATGGCTATCAAACTTGGTAAGGCAGCTAACCCGGATCTGCACATTGGTATCTGCGGCGAGCACGGCGGAGATCCGTCTTCCGTAGAGTTCTGCAACAAGATTGGCCTGGACTATGTATCCTGCTCACCATACCGCGTTCCGATCGCAAGACTGGCAGCAGCTCAGGCAGCAATTGCCCAGAAGTAATTCAAAATAAAACAGAATAACATCTTTAAAGACCGCGTACGGAAAACTGTACGCGGTCTTTTCGGTATTACTAGTGGAAATGCAGACAGTTTTATGTTAAACTTAATACAGATTCTGCTGTCTACGAAAACAGCAGTCACAAATAATGAAATAAATCAGGGGAATGAATAATGACTATAAAAGAGTGTTATGAAAAAATTGGTTCCAATTATGAGAGCGTATTAAGCAGATTCGGCAATGAGGCGCTGGTGAAGCGTTTTGCGCTGAAGTTTTTAAAGGATCCGAGCTATGCGGAATTAAAAGAGGCTCTGGAGGCGCGTGACGCAGAGCGCGCGTTCCGCGCAGCCCACACCTTAAAGGGTGTCTGCTTAAACCTTGGCTTTGATCGCCTTTATGAGACCAGCGCGGCCCTCACCGAAGATCTCAGAAGAAGAGATATCAACGACAGCGACCGGTTATTCCCGGAACTGACCGTGCGCTATGAGCAGTTAACAGAGGCAATTCGGGAGCTGGAAGCGGAGGCTTAATCCATACATGAATTCATACGATAAACTGACGAGGCAGCAGGCCCAGGAACAGATGAATCTTTACCGCAAAGTGTTTACGGCGGTGCGTCTGCTGGATGCTGTGGATCTTCGTCTGACTGGAAACAATAAGACAAAAGAATATCAGATGGGAGAGCTGAACCATTGTCGTTGCTATGACTGCTGGAAGAAGAGCCAGCCCTGTGAAAACTGTATTTCCAGAAAAGTTTATCAGGACCGGATACAGCGGACCAAACTGGAATATAAAGAAAATGATCTTTATGAAGTAACGTCCCGCTATGTGGAAGTGGATGGAAAGCCATGTGTCATGGAACTGGTGCGTCATATGAGCGACAACTGCCTCATCGACGCGGAGGGGCGGGATAAGCTTCTGAACAAGCTGACCAGCTACCACGATGAACTCTACATTGATGCTCTGACCGGTGCTTACAACCGGTGCTACTATGAAGATAAGATCAAGACTTCGACTCAGAAGTGCGGCGTAGCCATGATTGACCTCGATGATTTCAAGCTCTACAACGATACCTGCGGTCACGATGCCGGGGACGCGGTACTGAAAACGCTGGTGCTGATGATCCGGGACTGTGTGCGTGATGAAGACTCCCTGATCCGTTATGGCGGAGATGAATTTCTGCTCCTGATGCCGGAAATCAGCCAGAAGGAATTTGAAGAGCGGCTTGAAAAAGCAAAGCAGAAGATCAATGAGGCAGATGTTCCGGGCTATACGAACCTGCACCTTTCGGTCAGCGTTGGAGGTGTTTTGTCGGAGGCTTCGGAATCAGTGGAGGACGCGGCAACCCGGGCGGACAAGCTGATGTATCAGGCGAAAAACCGCAAAAACATGGTGGTGACAGCCGGAACGGAACAGGAAGCCGGCAGGCAGAGCCAGAAACTGGAAGATCAGGAAAACATCAAGCAGCAGATCCTGATTGTCGATGACTCTGAACTGAACCGGGAAATCCTGTCAGAGATGCTGCATTCGGACTTTCGTATTCTGGAGGCAGAGAACGGGGAACAGTGCGTGACCATGCTGGAGCAGTACGGCACAGGAATTGCGCTGATCCTTCTGGATATCGTCATGCCGGGGATGAATGGCTTTGAAGTTTTGGAATCCATGACACGGAATCACTGGATTGAGGAGATTCCGGTCATCATGATTTCCAGTGAGAACTCGGAGCCGTATATCCGGAAGGCCTATGAACTGGGCGTTTCTGACTATATCAGCAGACCGTTTGATGCCAAGGTGGTGTTCCAGCGTGTGTTTAACACCATCAAGCTTTACGCAAAGCAGCGCCGCCTGATCCGGATGGTTACCAGCCAGATTTACGAGAAAGAAAAGAACAGCCGTATTATGGTCGGCATTTTAAGCCACATTATGGAATTCCGTAACGGGGAGAGCGGTCTTCATGTATCCCATATCAACCGCCTGACCTATCTTTTACTGGAACGTCTGGTGCAGAAGACAGGCCAGTACCATTTGTCACGGTCTGACCGGGAATTGATCGCTACGGCTTCGGCTCTTCACGATATTGGAAAGATCGGCATTGATGAAAAGATTTTAAACAAGCCTGGAAAGCTGACACAGCAGGAATTCGAGATCATGAAGACCCATACCGTGATCGGCGCATTCATGTTAAAGCAGCTGACGGCATACCAGAACGAACCGATTGTCAAGATTGCGTACCAGATCTGCCGCTGGCATCATGAGCGCTATGACGGAAAGGGCTACCCGGATGGCTTAAAGGGAGAAGATATCCCGATTGCGGCACAGGTGGTTTCCATTGTTGATGTGTACGACGCGCTGGTGAGCCCGCGTGTATACAAGAAGGCATTCCCGCATGAGCAGGCCATGCAGATGATCATGAACGGAGAGTGTGGCGTATTCAATCCACTTCTCCTGGAATGTCTGGAGGAGATTCAGGATCAGATCCGTGCGTATGATACGACTCCGCAGGAAAGCTGAGAAAAGCATGGAACAACGGTGTAAAAACATAGAATAAAACTGCGTTAATGGTTTTAGGTATAACACGAAAAAAACAGAATGTCAACTAAAAATATGATGACAGTTAACAATTGGAGCCCGAATACCGCCGTATGCACACAGAAATCCGCGGTGGAAATACAAAATATGCGGTCGATTCGTTTACAATTTCTTTACGGTATGTTATAATTTTTTGTTGCGACACGTTAATTTTATCATTGAGAATGAAGAGGAACTACAAATGGAAAAGAAAAAGAAGTTTCAGATGCCGCATACGTACATCATCATCTTTGGTGTAATTCTGTTTGCAGCAATCCTGACCATGTTTATCCCGCTGGGTAAATATGAGACAAAAGAAATCACCTACACCATGAACGGGGAAGAGAAGACCAGAACCGTTCTGGATCCGGACAGCTTTGAGTATGTCCTGGATGAGAATGGAAACAAGGTGACGAAAGTTGCGCCGCTCTTCGGTACAGAAGATTTCGGCGGTCAGGGTATTTTAAACTATGTATTTGAGGGTATGACAACCGGAACGAAAAATGGTACCGCAGTTGGCATCATCGCGTTCATCCTGGTTGTAGGCGGATCCTTCGGTATCGTACTCAGAACAGGTGCCGTAGAGAACGGAATCATGCGTGTCATCAGCATGACAAACGGCAAGGAGATTCTCCTGGTGCCGATCCTCACCGTCCTGTTTTCCCTGGGCGGCGCAGTGTTCGGCATGGGCGAGGAGGCCATTCCGTTCGTTATGATTCTGGTGCCGATGTTCATCGCCATGGGCTATGACGCGGTAGTCGGCATCATGTGCAGCTACGTGGCAACCCAGATCGGTTTCGGTACCTCCTGGCAGAACCCGTTCGGCCTGGCAGTGGCACAGGGTATCGCAGGAATCCCGGTTATGTCCGGAGCCTGGTTCCGTATTCCGTTATGGATCATCTTTACTGCGCTGACCTGCGTATTCACCATGCGTTATGCCGCAAAGGTGAAAAAGAACCCGAAGATGTCTGTTGCATACGAGTCTGATCAGGAGTACCGTGAGGACTTCGCGAAGAATGGCAAAGAGGAGCTTCCGTTCACACTGGGACACAAGCTGGTTCTGCTGACCATCGCAGCCTGCATGGTATGGACCATCTGGGGCGTTGTGACTCAGGGCTACTACATTCCGGAGATTGCTTCCCAGTTCTTCGTTATGGGTCTTGTTTCCGGTATCATCGGTCTCATTTTCCACTTAAACGGCATGCAGTTAAATGACATCCCGCGTGCCTTTGACCGTGGCGCTGCAGATCTTCTGGGCGCGGCTATGTGCGTCGGTATGGCACAGGGTATCATCATCATTCTGGGCGGAACCAGCGCAACCGATGGAACCGTACTGAACACCATTCTGTACACCATCAGCAACGGCATGAAGAATTTCCCGCCGGTGATCTCTGCATGGCTGATGTATGTATTCCAGTCCGTATTCAACTTCTTTGTTGTATCCGGTTCCGGACAGGCAGCGCTGACCATGCCGATCATGGCACCGCTTGCAGACCTCGTAGGCGTAGAACGCCAGGTTGCAGTCCTGTCTTACCAGCTTGGTGACGCCTTCACCAACTTTATTGTTCCGACCAGCGGATGCCTGCTTGGCGCGCTGGCTGCAGCAAAGCTGGAGTGGGGACAGTGGGCAAAGTTCCAGATCAAGTTCCAGGCATTCCTGTTTGTGTTTGCGTCCATCGCAGTGGTGGCAGCTATGATGATCGGACTGTCCTAATCAGAAAGTGCAGGAGTAATTCAGCATGACAAATGATATGACGCGGGGCAATCCCGTGCGCCTGATCCTGGCATTTATGATCCCAACGTATCTGGGAAATATTTTTCAGCAGTTTTACAATCTGGTGGATTCCGTGGTGGCCGGCCGCTACATTGGCGTCAACGCGCTGGCGGCCATCGGAAGCACCACATCCCTGATCTTTCTGGTGACCGGATGGCTTCAGGGAATCACCAGTGGTTTTTCCATCATGGTAGCCCAGAGCTTTGGCGCGAAGGACTACCAGCAGATGCGCCGATATGTGGCCATGTCGGTGTATCTGTGCGTGGCCTTTGTTGTGGCCATGACTGCAGGGCTTATGATTTTTAATCTACCGATCCTTCGGCTCATGAACACGCCGGACGAGATTATTGGACAGACGGCAGCCTACATGGGGATTATTTACGCAGGTCTCTGCGTGACGGCGGCTTACAATGCCTTTGCCGCAGTGCTGCGGGCACTGGGAGACGGGCGTTCTCCACTGTATTTCCTGATCATCTCCGCGGTGATCAATGCAGGACTGGATGTGCTGTTTATTGTGAAATTCCACATGGGCGTGGAGGGCTGCGCGTACGCGACGGTCATTGCCCAGGGAATTTCCGCACTGCTGTGTCTGGTTTACATCATTCTGAAGTTTGACATTTTAAAGCTGCAGAAGGCAGATTTTGAATCGGATGTTTCCATGATGCAGCGTCTTTTGTCCATTGGTGTACCGATGGGACTGCAGTTTTCCATTACGGCCATCGGAACCATCATCGTGCAGAGTGCCATCAATGTGTTTGGCGCGGATTACATTGCGGGCTATGCGGCAGCCGGAAAGCTGCAGAACATGGTCAATACCATTTTCATTGCGTTTGGCGCGACGATCGCCACTTTTGTGGGACAGAACCGCGGCGCTGGACGGTTAGACCGGGTGCGCCAGGGTGTAAAAGATACCCAGATCATGATCCTGATTGCGGCAGCGGCTTCCTTTCTGATCATCCATTTCTTTGCAGGGAAGCTGACGCTGATCTTTGTGGACAGTTCCAAGACTGTGGTCATTGACGCGGCAAATCAGTACTTTAAGACTGTATCCTGGTGTTATCCGTTTCTGGGCAGCATCTTCCTTTACCGGAACGCGCTTCAGGGAATGGGATACGGACTGGTGCCGATGCTGGGCGGTGTGTTTGAACTGCTGGCAAGAGGTGCGGTGGTTGTGCTGGTACTGCATCTGGGCGGTGGCTTTGTGCAGACCTGTCTGTCTGACCCGGCGGCCTGGATCTCCGCTCTGATCCCGCTGATTCCATATTATATTTACAAAATGCGAAAGTACACTTTACAGGAGTCAAAAAAAGTGCTATAGTAGCTCGCAACGGCAGCTGCGAAGGCGGTTTGAGCGTTATACCAAAAATAAAATAAAGAAAGCAGAGTAGGTCTGCGTGCGTCAAGTGCCAGCCGGACAGGGAGTTGCCGGCAGGACGAAGAAACTGGTGGGATACAGCAGTTTCGCGGTACGCGGACCGCATCCCGCTGCGAAGAGGATATCTTATCTCCTTTGTAGTAGAGAATTCTGCAAAGGAGGTAATTTTTTTATGAAGAAATTTACAGCTTTGTTCACGGATTCCTTGGAAGAGTTGAAGCATGTTAACACGGTCACGGTTATGGCCATGTTTGCGGCCATCTCGGTGGTGCTGGGGTACTTTACCCTGGTGCTGGGAGATTATTTGAAGATTGGCTTTTCCACCATTGCCAATCAGTTTGTCTACTATCTGTTCGGTCCGGTGGCAGGCGGGATGTTCGGCGGCGCTCTTGATATCTTAAAATACATCATCCGCCCGACCGGCGCATACTTCCCGGGCTTTACCATCGGAGCCATGGTTGGCGGTGTTCTCTATGGCTGCTTCCTCTACAAGCGTCCCATCAGTCTTGTCCGGGTGCTGGCTGCAGAGCTGACCGTATCCGTCATCTGCAACATGCTCCTTGGAACCCTGTGGCTGAGCATGCTCTACGGAAAAGGATTCCTGGCACTCCTGCCGATGCGGGTACTCAAAAACCTCATCATGTGGCCCGTCAATTCCATGCTGTTTTACACCATCGGAAAGACACTGGAGGCATCCGGAGTGTTCCGCCTGCTGAAAACGGCAGGGCGCAAAGCACTCATCTAAAAATATTGCGCAAAAACAAGGACCGGAAAAATCCGCCGCGGCAGATTTTCCGGTCCTATTGTGTTGGAATAAATTGCTATTTACTTTGCCGTGCGCTTTTTTCCTCAATACTCTTTCGGATCTGGAGCATGTGCTGGTCGGTGGCGGCAATGACTTCGGCGCACTGGCGCAGGTCTTCGCTGATTTCGTCAGCGGCAGCGCCGATGTCCTTTTTGTACTTTAACTGGTGGTCCAGGCTGGCCCAGAAATCCATGGCAATGGTACGGATCTGGACTTCTACGCGCAGGTTCTTTTTCTCTTCTGAGAAGAAAACCGGGATTTCAATGATGAGGTGGTAGCTGCGGTAGCCGTTGGACTTCGGATTTTTGATGTAGTCCTTGATGGCAATGACGGTGATGTCATCCTGGCTTACCAGCATGTTGGCTACGGCATAGATATCGTCCACGAAGGAGCAGATGACACGGATGCCGGCTACATCGTCTAAGTTGTTCATCATGGATTCGAGCGTGACCGGAAGGTTTCTGCGCTGCAGCTTTTCTACGATGCTTAAAGGCTTTTTCACCCGGGACTTGATCATCTCGATGGGGTTTCTCTGATTTTTAATGGAAAGCTCATCGTTTAAGACTTCCAGTTTGGTTTTCACTTCGCGGATGGCGCAGGTGTACATCATCATGGCACGCTGGAATTCCTGTGCCTGGCTGATGAGGGCGTCCGGAACCTGTACGAGATTCGGGACGTTGACAGCGGACTGAACCAGCTCGCTGTTCGGGTTCATATTCATGTTCATTGGTAACTACCTCGTTGCTTTTTGTGCAATATTTCCTGTATCTGGAAAATATTGTTGGAATATTATCTATATTATACCAGATTCCACACGTCATACAAGGTGTATTTTTGTTTGTGCAACGCATGAGCGGTAACATATTTTTGTATACAAGGGTTTTGTTTTGGAGAGAAATGTGGTATGCTTGAATTCAGGGTCAGCAGTAACACAAAGAGTGTATCAGAATCTGGAGGTATTTACATGAGCGAAAATTGTACCCATAACTGCAGCACCTGCGGCGAATCCTGTGGAAGCCGCACGGCAGAGCAGACAAGTTTTTTAGAGCCGTTAAATCCGGCAAGCAGTGTGAAAAAAGTAATCGGCGTAGTCAGCGGTAAGGGCGGCGTCGGCAAATCCCTGGTCACCGCCATGATGGCAGTGAAGATGAACAGCAAGGGCAAGCATACCGCAATCCTGGATGCGGACATTACCGGTCCGTCTATCCCGAAGGCATTTGGCCTGAATAATAACATGGTCATGATGACCAAGGACAACCTGATGATCCCGGCTACTTCCGCGCTGGGCATCGACATCATGTCCGCAAACCTGCTGTTAGACAACGACACCGATCCGGTCATCTGGAGAGGTCCGGTTATTGCAGGCGCTGTCAAACAGTTCTGGAATGAAACTCTCTGGGAGGATGTAGATTACATGTTCGTGGACATGCCGCCGGGAACCGGTGACGTTCCTTTAACCGTATTCCAGTCCCTTCCGGTGAATGGCATCATCATCGTAACCTCTCCGCAGGAGCTGGTTTCCATGATCGTGGCTAAGGCTGTGAAAATGGCTCAGAAGATGAATATTCCGATCCTTGGCCTGGTGGAGAACATGAGCTACTTAGAGTGCCCGGACTGCGGCAAGAAGATCTCTGTATTCGGTGAGAGCCATATCGATGAGATTGCCAAAGAGTACAACATTCCGGTACTGGCTAAGCTCCCGATTGACCCGAAGGTAGCCGAGCATGTGGACAACGGCACCATCGAGTATCTGGAGAGAGACTGGTTTGATCTGGCAGCTGAGAAGGCTATGGAGCTGTAAAGCACAGAAAATCAGGCATCACCTGTACAATTGTTCGATTTTAATAGAAGTAATACGACAGGGTTTTCGTGACAGAAAACCCTGTTTTTTTATACAGGGCCATGGCGGGGGCATTATCTCCGGCGACCTGCAAAATGACCTTCCGGAATCCGTTTTCGGAAAGGCTGGGGAGAAGCAGGCACAAAAATGCAGTTCCACAGCCCTGGTTCCGGAATTCCGGAAGTATTTCCACATGGTGAAGGCAGACTGTAGTTTCGCTGACCGGTTCAGCCGAGGCAGTACCGCAGAGAGCACCGGAGCGGTAGAGGACGTATTCGGTTTCCGAGGTCCGGAACAGGGAAAACGGATGGAAACTACTGTCTGCAATGCCGGACTGCTGTGCTATGCACTGGCTGTTCAGCTCACATTCCATCATATGTTCGTCGGAATCCTTCTCTGCCTCCATGGATTCCAGAACTTTGAGCGCATCTTTGCAGTCTTCGGAGACAGCAAAGAGCAGATCAACACTGGGATACTGGGAGATTGCTTCTTCTAAAAGCTTGGAAAAGAATCCCTGTCTGCGGAAGACCGGGTGGGTGAAGGCACAGCATTCTGCCAGGGTTTCCTCGTAGGGAATGAGAGTCAGGCAGGCGGCAAGGCGGCCGTCCGGAAGATAACCGAGCATGTGAGTCAGGTCTTCTTCGTCGGTAGGATAGGACAAATCAGTGCCGTCATGATGGCGGCAGAAAGCAGTCAGATCTGCGAGTTCCTGCTGTTGCTTTTGGGTGAGCAAATTGGTTGGGCAAATATGAATGTCAAGGTTCATGGAGACCTCCTGATGAGAATTTTCTGTCGTTTCGTTTGTAAGTAGAGTATAGGAAAAAAACATAAAGAATACAAGAATGTACATTGACTTTTTCGTTTCCGATGGTAGAATACATTACTGTTTACAAAATTTGAACTGTATACAATACGAAACGGTGATGCGTTGCAGCAGTCACCGGAAAGGACAAATCATGAAGTATATCAAAGAATCAGCGATCATCTTTGGCATTACGATGATCGGAGAATTTTTAAACAAGCTTTTGCCGCTGCCGGTTCCAGCTGGTGTATACGGACTGTTTCTACTCTTACTTTTGCTTTGCACAAAAGTGATGAAACTGGAAGATATTGAAGCTACCGGAAATTTCCTTCTGGATACGATGCCGATTATGTTTATTCCGGCTTCCGTCGGACTGATCGACAGCTACGATGCCATGAAAGCAATTCTGATTCCTCTGATCGTAACCTGTCTGGTTTCTACGGTTGTGGTCATGGGCGTGACCGGTAAGGTGACAGAATTTATGGTGAAGCTTCTGAAAAAGAATAAAACAAACGCAGGAGAGGAGACAAAAGCATGAGTGTTTTACAGGAATCCCTTTATTTTGGATTTGTGATCAGTCTGGCTGCGTATCTGATTGGCTGCTGGCTTAAGAAAAAAGTGGGCTGGGCTATTTTGAATCCGCTGTTGGTGGCGGTTGTGATTGTCATTGCAGTGCTGCAGTTTTTGCATGTGGATTATGCTTCTTATAATAATAGTGCCAAGTACATCAGCTATCTGCTGACACCGGCTACGGTGTGTCTGGCTATTCCGCTGTATAAGCAGCTGGAACTTTTAAAGCAGAATTTCGTTTCCGTAATCATATCCATTACTTCCGGAGTGGCAGCCAGCGCGGGCAGTATCTTTTTACTGTGTACCCTGTTTGGAGTGGAGCATATACACTATGTTTCCTTCCTGCCAAAGTCCATTACCACAGCCATTGGTATGGGCGTCAGTGAGGAAGCCGGCGGTATTGTAACGATTACCGTAGTGTGTATCATTATTACCGGTATTTTCGGAAATATTATCGCAGAGACGCTGTTTAAGATCCTGAAGATCGAAGAGCCTATTGCCAAAGGACTGGCACTGGGAACTTCCGCCCATGCGATTGGTACTTCGAAGGCTCTGGAACTGGGAGAGGTAGAAGGTGCTATGAGCAGCCTTTCCATCGCGGTAGCCGGATTGATGACGGTCATCGTTGTTCCGCTGGTATCGGGACTGATCAAATAAGAAGATCTAATAAGAAAGACTTCTGTCTTGACAGAAAGCAGCAGATTTTTTATACTGAAAATGTATTAGGCCGATGCCTTGATCCACGTCTGTTAGGGAAAATTCCCTGACAGGCGTTTTTTGTATGATAGGAAATTGCGTCCTATCATACAAAAACGCTCCGCGAGGATGCGCACTCGGCGCAATGGCAGATGGTTGCTGAAGCAACCGCGCCTCGGCGCGAGAATCCGGCAAGCCGGATTCTTTTTCATTTTATAGGAAATTACGTCCTATGAAAAAACTTGTTCTTAAAAAACAAGGACGTTCTATGAATTACAGACAATTCGTATGGAAGGAGAACAGAAATTATGGAGACGAACTGGAGTGAGCGATTACAGAAAGCGGGTTCTCTGGGAATCGTGATACTGGGAAATATTTTGTATGCGCTGGCGGTTAAACTGTTTCTGATGCCGGCGGGACTTCTTACGGGAGGAACGACAGGGATCGGACTGGCGTTAAACCGCGCGTTCGGGATTCCGGTGTCCTCCTTTGTGCTGTCATTTAACGTGATCATGCTGCTGATCGGATGGAAGGTCATGGGGCGGAAGTTTGCGCTGACTACCATTGTGAGTACCTTTGTATATCCCATTGCCCTGGGATTTTTTGAGAAACTGTTTGGAAATCTTGTGTTGACACAGGATCTGTTTTTATGCACGATATTTTCAGGCCTGGGGATCGGGTCTTCTCTTGGAATCGTGATCCGCGCCGGGGCATCGACCGGAGGAATGGATATTCCGCCGCTGGTGCTCAATCATTATCTGAGAATTCCAGTTTCAATTTCCATGTATGTGTTCGATTTCTGCATTCTTCTGGTTCAGGCTGTTGGAAATCCGCCGGAAAAGGTAATGTATGGACTGATCCTGGTCATGACCTACACACTGGTCCTGGATAAGCTGATGCTGATGGGAACCACCCGCACGGAGGTGCGAATCGTCAGCAAGCATGCCCAGAAAATCCGGGAAGCCATTATCTCGGAGATGGACCGCGGCGTAACCATGCTTTCCGGAGAGACCGGTTATCTGAAGCATCAGACCCAGATGATCTTCAGCGTGATCTCCAACCGGGAACTTCCAAGACTGGAAAAACTGATTCATGCCATTGATCCGGAAAGTTTTATGGTAGTAAACCGGGTCAGCGAGGTAAGCGGGCGGGGCTTTTCCATGAAAAAACGGTATCGTTAACTATACACTTTTTTCGGTTGAAAGGGGTCTGTGGTTATGGTATATTAAAAGGAAGTATAAAAGAATATGATGCGCTACGCATACACTTAAGGAGGAAGCCATGATTCAGAAACTGATTGAAAAGATTCAGAAGACAAAGGCACCGATCTGTGTGGGATTGGACCCGATGTTAAACTATATTCCGGAGCACATTTTAAAGAAGTCTTTCGGAGAGTTTGGAGAGACGTTAGAGGGCGCGGCAGACGCCATCTGGAATTTCAACAAAGAGATCGTGGATCACACCTGGGATCTGATCCCGTCTGTGAAACCGCAGATCGCCATGTACGAGCAGTTTGGCATTGAGGGATTAAAGGTGTATGACAAGACTGTGAAGTATTGCCAGGAGAAGGGCCTTGTAGTCATCGGCGACGCAAAGCGCGGCGATATCGGTTCTACCTCCGCAGCATACGCAACCGCGCACCTGGGCAAGGTAAAGGTTGGAAACAGCATCTGCTCCGCTTTCAACACGGATTTCCTTACTGTAAACCCGTACCTGGGAACCGATGGCGTAAAGCCGTTTGTTGATGTCTGCAACGCAGAGGACAAGGGCATTTTCGTACTGGTGAAAACCTCCAACCCTTCCAGCGGCGAGTTTCAGGACAGACTCATTGACGGCAAGCCGCTTTACGAGCATGTAGCAGCCAAGGTCGTTGAGTGGGGCGAGGCTTCCATGGACGGCGCGTACAGCAACGTAGGCGCAGTTGTGGGCGCAACCTATCCGGAGATGAGCGCCATCTTAAGAAAACTTATGCCGAAGACCTACTTCTTGGTACCGGGCTACGGCGCACAGGGCGGTACCGCGAAAGACTTAAAGAACTGCTTCAACGAAGACGGACTCGGCGCAGTGGTTAACTCCTCCCGCGGCATCATTGCGGCATACCGTCAGGAGAAGTACGCAAAGTTTGGCGCAGAGCATTTCGCAGAGGCATCCAGACAGGCTGTCATTGATATGGTGGCTGACATCAACAGCGTACTGTAATAGAAGCGAAGGAGCAGAGTATGGAAACGATTCAGAAGGAAAAAGTAAAGCTTACGGCAAAAGTGGTCAGCCAGGAAGCTTTGACAGACGATATCTGCAGCATGTGGATTCAGGCAGACGAGATTGCGAAAGCTGCAAAGCCGGGACAGTTTATCTCTGTATACACGAAGGATAAGAGCAAGGTGCTTCCGCGCCCGATCAGTCTTTGCGAGGTGGATAAGGAGCAGGGAAGACTGCGCATCGTATATCGCGTGGTGGGCGCCGGAACCAGAGAGTTCTCCGCATATCAGGCTGGGGATGATATCGAGATCATGGGACCGTTAGGCAACGGCTTCCCGTTAAAAGAGAAGAAAGCCTTCCTCATTGGCGGTGGCATCGGCATCCCGCCGATGTTAGAGCTGGCGAAGAACTTAAACTGTGAGAAGCAGATGGTTCTGGGCTACCGCGACGTCTTATTCTTAAACAAAGAATTTGAGCAGTACGGCAAGGTGTATGTGGCAACCGAGGACGGCAGTGCCGGAACCAAGGGCAATGTCATCGATGCGATTAAGGCAAACGGCTTGGAGGCTGATGTCATCTATGCATGCGGTCCGACTCCGATGCTGCGCGCGTTAAAGGCTTATGCCGCAGAGAACGGCATTGAGTGCTGGCTTTCCCTGGAAGAGAAGATGGCCTGCGGAATCGGCGCGTGCCTGGCCTGCGTCTGCAAGTCCAAAGACATTGACGAGCATTCCCACGTGCACAACAAGCGCATCTGCAAAGATGGCCCGGTATTTGCTGCAGAGGAGGTGGAGCTGTAATGAACACAAAAGTAAATCTTGCCGGTGTGGAATTAAAAAATCCGGTCATGACAGCGTCCGGAACCTTCGGAAGCGGTGCTGAGTACAGCGAATTTGTAGATTTAAACCGTCTTGGTGCTGTGGTCACCAAGGGCGTAGCCAATGTGCCGTGGCCGGGCAACCCGACCCCGCGTATCGCGGAAGTGTACGGCGGCATGCTGAATGCCATCGGCCTGCAGAACCCGGGCATTGATGTATTTGTAAAGCGCGACATCCCGTTCTTAAAGCAGTACGACACGAAGATCATCGTGAATGTCTGTGGAAAGACCACGGAAGATTATCTTGAAGTGGTAGAGCGTCTGGGTGACGAGCCGGTGGATTTATTAGAGATCAACATCTCCTGCCCGAACGTTAAAGAGGGCGGCATCGCTTTCGGTCAGGATCCGAAGGCGGTGGAGGCCATTACCCGGGAAGTGAAGAAGCACGCAAAGCAGCCGGTTATCATGAAGCTGAGTCCGAACGTAACGGATATCACTGTCATGGCGAAGGCAGCGGAGGCAGGCGGCGCAGATGTGCTGAGCCTGATCAACACCCTGACCGGCATGAAAATCGACATCAACCGCAGAGCCTTTGCCATTGCCAATAAGACCGGTGGCATGTCCGGTCCGGCTGTAAAACCGGTGGCTGTCCGCATGGTTTACCAGGTGGCCAATGCGGTAAGCCTGCCAATCATCGGCATGGGCGGCATTGCCACCGCAGAGGATGCGCTGGAGTTCATCATGGCCGGCGCCACCGCAGTTTCCGTGGGAACTGCCAACTTCTACAACCCCTACGCGACTGTGGAAATCGCGGAGGGCATTGAGAACTTCATGAAGAAACAGAAGGTAGAGGACATCCGGGAACTCATCGGATGTGTAAAATAAATAGTGACGGTTCTGCCGGAAAGACAGAGCGAAAAGGAGAAGAACATGGAAGATTACAAGAAAGAATTTATTGAATTTATGATTGACTGCGAAGTATTAAAATTTGGTGATTTTGTAACCAAATCCGGCCGTAAGACCCCGTTCTTCGTAAACACCGGCTTCTACCGCACCGGCGCGCAGCTGCGCCGCCTGGGCCAGTACTATGCGCGTGCCATCAAAGAGACCTTCGGCACCGATTTTGACGTTTTGTTTGGACCGGCTTACAAGGGTATTCCGTTAACCGTTGCTGCTACCATGTCCATCAGCGAGATGTACGACGCAGATATCCGTTACTGCTCCAACCGGAAAGAAGTCAAGGACCACGGCGACAAGGGCATCCTGCTGGGCAGCCCGATCAAGGACGGTGACAAAGTCGTGATCATCGAGGATGTTACCACTGCTGGTACCTCCATTGAGGAGACTCTGCCGATCATCAAGGCCCAGGGCGATGTAGATGTGCTTGGCCTGGTTGTTTCCGTAGACCGTATGGAGCGCGGCAAAGGCACCAAGTCCGCGCTGAAGGAGATTGCGGAGAAGTATGGTTTCAAGACCACTGCCATCGTAACCATGGCAGATGTGGTAGAGCATCTCTACAACAAGCCTTACAAAGGAAAAGTCATCATCGATGACACCTTAAAGGCAGCCATTGACGCATACTATGAGCAGTATGGTGCAGAAGAGTAAGCATTAAATTTTGCAATGCTGCGTCGCAGCGGAGTGAGGAGATTTTTATGGAAAGGGTTTATAAGACCATGCAGCGCACCGGCGCGTGCAGCATCGCAGTGGGAGTCATCATTCTGGTGACCGGCGTGACCGTGGGCATCATGTCCATCGTCTGCGGCGGACTGCTGTTAAAGCGCAAGGGCGAGATTACATTTTAGATGGACAGAGGGCTGGGGAATGTTTGCAGGGCGGGCGTTCCTCAGCAGATTATTACGAAAAGATACAGGGGGCGGCAGTTTCTGCGACAGGTTTCGGGCGGAGACTGCCTCTTTGCTTGTAGTGTTTGTATTATAAAAAGGAGTTTTGTCGGAAAGTATGATCAGGAATACGACCAGAAATCAGAAGCTGGGCTGGGTGCTTTTCATTGCTTACCTGGCCTTGCTGGTTTATTTTATGTTTTTTGCGGAATCCCTTGGGCGCAATCCGGATCTGCGGGAGTATTCGTACAATCTGGAGCCATTTAAGGAAATCCGGCGTTTTTATAAATATCGAAAATCACTGGGAATGGAAGCATTCCTTTTAAATATTGTGGGCAACGTAGTAGGTTTCATGCCGTGCGGGTTCTTTCTGCCGATCATCAGCCGCAGAAGCAAAAAGTTTTATAATACGTTTCTGTTCAGCTTCTGTTTGAGCCTGTGCATTGAAATCACCCAGCTGGTCTTCCGGGTGGGAAGCTTTGATGTTGATGACCTGTTTTTAAATACACTGGGTGGCATGCTGGGCTTTTTCACCCACCGGGTGGTACAAAAAGTCCGGATCAGAAGGAGAAAACGGAAATGATGAAAAATAAGAAAAAACGCATATCCTATATCCGTAAGCCCATGCCGAAGCAGAGCTTTTTCTGTCTGGCCTTTGCCGTGGTGGGGCTTGTCTGTTTCTGTTTTAGTCTTGGAAACAGCATTGTAAACCAGGGAAGCGGCGGACCGGATGTGGCAGCCTGGGCACTGACCAGCCTGCTGTTTTCCGTGGAGGCCGTGATCTGCGGTGTGAAAACACTGAAAATGAAGGAAGTCAACTATATTCTGGCACGGATTGGCACCATCGTGGGTGGAGTTTTGCTGTTCTGCTGGCTTGGCATGCTGGTGATCGGTGTGCTGACTGTGATTTAGCTTCAGGAAAGGATATTAATATATGGTGAAATATCAGGAATTATGGAATGAGGAAAATACAAATATCAGGGAGCGGTATGATCTTGCCATGGAGCGGATTTTAGAGATCCCGTCTGAGGAGCGGGTGGCGGAGCCGTATCGCAGCTATTTTAACCAGATGGCAGCATTTACCGCACAGATTGAGGAACTGGCAAGGCTGCAGCTGCGGGAGGACTTAGACGGTTTTACGCTGGAAGAACTGCAGCAGTTAAACCACAAACTTTACGCGGATATTCTGCCGGAGCATTATGCGGAAAGCTATGCCGATCCGGTCTATGCGGTGCGGATGCTGGGCGCCGATCTTGGCCCGCTGCTTTCTGCTTTTTACGCACAGTTTCGGGCAGCCATTGTCTTTGCTTATGAATGCAGACTGACCGACATTACGATTTTGTGTGAGACGCTGATTGAGATTTACAACATGTTTGAGGATGGCGAGCCCCAGGCGCGGGCTGTGCGGGATGTTCTGTACTGGTTCTTCAGCGACTATACCGATGTAACGCTGACCTACCGCATCCGGGAACAGCTGGATCCGGGCTTAAGTTTTGCAAAAGACATTATCATGGAGTCGGACTTAAATGATCTTCGCTATCTGTACCGGTTTGGTGAATACATTTCCGATTCCGAACTGCAGATTGCTTCCTACTTAAATTCCCTGCCGGAGGAGACCATTGAGAAGATGGCATCCACCTACACAGAGGGCTACCGCAAGGGCTTTGAGGTGATGGGACGTGATCTGTCTAAGAAAAAGACCGTGTCCATCCGTTATGAGCTGGGCTTTGAGCGTATGATCCGGGCAGCCATCCGTCAGTTTGAGGAGATGGGGCTGGAGGTGATCTTATACCGTGCAGCTGTGTGGTCTGTGACCATGAGTCCGAACCGTAAGATTGGTTACCACGGCACCTCTGCCAACATGCAGTTTGACTACGATCACCGCTATGACCAGGCCATTTACCTGGACAAGGCCTTTAAGGAGCGCAAACTGGCTGTGCTGCGCACCGCTTATGAAAACTGCAAGAAGCAGGCGACAGAGTATGCCGGACCGGCCGTGGTGGAGACCTTTGGCGAGGATGGCTTTGAGCCGGTGAACAAACCGGAGGCTTATGCGTTGAGCGAAAAGCAGGAGGAACTGCAGATTGCCTACTCCAACGAGGCGATGCCGGTGGTGAACCAGTATATTCCTGGGGATGAGACCAGCTTCACTATCATCGCATTCCCGGTACCGGCGATTGGCAAGGATTTTGCAGAGATTTTCCATGAGACTATCCGCATCAATACGCTGGATTATGAGGAGTACAAAAAGATCCAGCAGAACCTGGTAGATGTGCTGGATCAGGCAGAGTATGTGACCGTAACCGGCAATGCAGGGGCAGGCAATGAGACGCAGATGAAGATTTTTCTGCACACCCTGACAGATCAGGCAAAGCAGACGAACTTTGAAAACTGTGTGGCCGATGTGAACATTCCGGTGGGCGAAGTATTTACTTCCCCGGTGCTGGCCGGAACCGAGGGTCTGCTCCATGTGAGCCAGGTTTACATTGGAGATTTTCAGTTTAAGAACTTCCGGATGGAATTCAAGGACGGAAAGATCACCAATTACTCCTGTGACAATTTCTCAGACCCGGAGGAAGGCAAGAAGCTGATCCGCCAGCAGATCTTAAAGAACCATGACACTTTGCCCATGGGCGAGTTTGCCATTGGAACCAACACTACGGCTTACGCAGTGGCGCAGAAGTACGGCATCATGGACAAATTCCCAATTCTGATCGCGGAGAAGACCGGCCCGCATTTTGCGGTGGGGGATACCTGCTACAGCTGGAGCGAGGATTCTGCCGTGTACAATCCGGACGGCAAGGAAATTATTGCAAGGGATAACGAGATTTCTTTATTAAGAAAAGAAGATGTTTCCAAAGCATATTTCGGATGCCACACCGATATCACAATCCCGTATTCCGAGTTGGGGGATATCACGGCAGTCTGCAGGGATGGACGGAAGCTTCCGCTGATCCAGAACGGACGGTTTGTGGTTGCAGGAACAGAAAAACTGAATGAAGAGCTGGATGGCTGATCCGGTCCGGCCGGAAATGAATCCATTTCGAACAGAGGAGAGAGGCTGGCTGCAGCAGGAGAAATTCTGCGGCGGCGGGCTTCTTTTTTGACGTTTTTTTGTATACAATGGATGCTTCAGCCCATGATTTCTACATTTTCCGTATTGACTGCCTATGGAAAATCAGTTATCATGTTAATAAGCAATGCTTTAAACAACATAATCACTTATTAGTAAAAATGATAAACTAAAAAGGAGATCTTACAATGGCAAAAGTAGGAATTGTAATGGGCAGTGATTCAGATATGCCAGTTATGGCAAAGGCAGCAGAGATTCTGGATAAGTTCGGAATCGATTATGAGATGACGATCATTTCCGCGCACCGCGAGCCGGATATCTTTTTTGATTGGGCGAAGAGCGCAGAGGAAAAGGGCATCAAGGTGATCATTGCAGGAGCCGGAAAGGCAGCACATCTGCCGGGTATGTGTGCAGCGCTGTTCCCGATGCCGGTTGTAGGAATCCCGATGAAGACCTCTGACCTGGGCGGTGTGGATTCCCTGTATTCCATCGTGCAGATGCCGTCAGGAATTCCGGTGGCCACCGTAGCCATCAATGGCGGTGCCAATGCCGGCATCCTGGCAGCAAAGATCCTGGCGACCTCTGACCCGGAGCTGCTGGCGAAACTCAAAAACTACAGCGAAGAGATGAAGAACGATGTCGTGAAGAAGGCAGATAAGCTGGAGAGCATCGGATACAAAGAATATCTGGCACAGATGAAATAGTTCAGGACACCAGGACCAGTGAAAAAGGGCTGAAAGCGCAGCGGATGCCCTGAAAATAGAAGACGAAAACAAATAACATGTGTGGATACATGGAGGATAAGAAGATGGATTACAAGAAAGCCGGAGTAGACATTGAGGCAGGATACAAGTCAGTAGAGCTGATGAAGGAACATGTAAAGAAGACCATGCGTGAGGAAGTGTTAGGCGGACTGGGCGGTTTCTCCGGCGCATTCTCCCTGGCTAAGATCAAAAACATGGAGGAGCCGGTGCTCTTATCCGGTACCGACGGCTGCGGTACCAAAGTAAAACTGGCCATCATCATGGACAAGCATGACACCATCGGTATTGATGCCGTTGCCATGTGCGTAAACGACATTGCCTGCGCAGGCGGCGAGCCGTTATTCTTTCTGGATTACATTGCCTGCGGCAAGAACTATCCGGAGAAGATTGCAGACATCGTAAAGGGTGTTGCAGAAGGATGTCTCCAGTCTGAGGCTGCCCTGATCGGCGGCGAGACCGCAGAGCATCCGGGCCTGATGCCGGAGGAGGATTACGATCTGGCCGGTTTTGCGGTTGGTGTCTGCGATAAGAAAGAGATGATTACCGGCGAACACTTAAAGGCTGGCGATGTGCTCATCGGCATGGCATCCACCGGCGTACATTCCAATGGATTCTCCCTGGTGCGCAAGGTATTTGAGAAGGAGCTGACCAAGGAAGGTCTGGATACTTATTATGATGCTCTTGGCAAGACTCTGGGTGAGGCACTTCTGGCTCCGACCCGCATCTATGTCAAGGCATTAAAGAGCGTGAAGAACGCAGGCGTGACCGTGAAGGCATGCAGCCATATCACCGGCGGCGGTTTCTACGAGAACGTTCCGCGTATGTTAAAGGAAGGTACCCGCGCTGTGATCAAGAAAGACAGCTACGAGGTACCGGCTATCTTCAAGATGTTGGCAGAGAAAGGCGACATCGCGGAGGAGATGATGTACAACACCTTCAACATGGGTATTGGCATGATCGTTGCCGTGGATCCGGCAGATGTGGAGAAGACCATGGAAGCCATCAAGGCCACCGGCGATGTTCCGTATGTGATTGGTTCCATTGAGGAAGGCGAAAAGGGAGTGACCTTATGTTAAGAGTCGGTGTCATGGTGTCCGGCGGCGGCACCAACTTACAGGCAATTCTGGATGCAGTGGATGCAGGCAAGATCACCAATGCCGAGATTGCAGTAGTCATCAGCAACAATCCGGGCGCCTATGCCCTGGAGCGGGCAAAGAAGCACGGTGTGGAAGCCCTGTGCATTTCCCCGAAGGACTATGAGAGCCGCGACGCGTTTAATGAGGCGTTTCTGGCAAAGGTAGACGAGTACCATCTGGATCTCATTGTGCTGGCCGGTTTCCTGGTAAAGATCCCGGCAGCTATGATCGAGAAATACGAGCATAAGATCATCAACATCCATCCGTCCCTGATCCCGTCTTTCTGCGGTGTGGGCTACTATGGACTGAAGGTGCATGAGGCAGCGCTGGCAAGAGGCGTGAAGGTGACCGGAGCAACGGTTCATTTCGTGGACAGCGGCATGGACACCGGCCCGATCATTTTGCAGAAAGCGGTGGAGGTACAGGAGGGGGATACCCCGGAAGTGCTGCAGCGCAGGGTTATGGAGCAGGCCGAGTGGAAGCTGCTTCCGCAGGCCATTGACCTGATTGCGAACGGGAAAATAAAATAAAAAAACGATAAGGGCAGACCGGCTAACTTCCGGTCTGTCTGTGGTGTAAGGAAAGACAGGAGGAACAGGCAGATGAAAATTTTGATCGTAGGCGGCGGCGGAAGAGAGCATGCCATTGCATGGAAACTGGCAAAGAGTCCGAAGGTAGAGAAACTGTACTGCGCACCGGGCAATGCAGGCATTGCAGAGGTGGCAGAGTGCGTGAACATTGGCGTGATGGAGTTTGACAAGCTGGTGGCATTCGCGAAAGAGCATGAGATTGACTTAACGGTGGTAGCACCGGATGATCCGTTGGCAGCAGGCGCAGTGGACGCATTTGAGGCAGCAGGCCTCCGTGCCTTTGGTCCGAGAGCCAACGCAGCGATTCTGGAGGGCTCCAAGGCATTTTCCAAAGACCTGATGAAAAAATACGGCATTCCGACTGCGGCTTATGAGACCTTCAACGACCCGGAAAAGGCACTGGCTTACCTCGAAACCGCAAAGATGCCGATCGTATTAAAGGCAGACGGCCTGGCACTGGGCAAGGGCGTTCTGATCTGCAAGGATCTGGAAGAGGCAAAGGCAGGCGTCAAGACCCTGATGATGGATAAGCAGTTCGGCTCCGCCGGGGATGAGATCGTCATTGAGGAATTCATGACCGGACGTGAGGTTTCTGTGTTATCCTTCGTAGACGGAAAGACCATCAAGATCATGACCTCCGCGCAGGATCACAAACGCGCGAAGGACGGCGATCAGGGACTGAACACCGGCGGCATGGGAACCTTCTCTCCAAGCCCGTTCTACACCCCGGAGGTGGATGCGTTCTGTAAAGAACACATTTATCAGAAGACGGTCGATGCCATGAAGGCAGAGGGCAGAGAATTTAAGGGCATCATCTTCTTTGGCCTGATGCTGACTGCAGACGGTCCGAAGGTACTGGAATACAATGCCAGATTCGGAGATCCGGAGACCCAGGTTGTGCTTCCGCGCATGAAGAACGATCTGGTTGATCTGTTTGAGGCCTGCATCGACGGCACCCTGGATCAGATTGAGCTGGAGTTTGAGGATAACGCGGCAGTCTGTGTCGTCCTGGCTTCCGCAGGTTATCCGGAACATTACGAGAAGGGCTTTGAAATCCGCGGCCTGGAGAACTTTAGAGACAAAGAAGGCTATTATGTATTCCACGCAGGCAGCAAGTTTGACGACCAGGGCCGTGTGGTAACCAACGGCGGCCGCGTGCTGGGCGTAACCGCAACCGGCAGCAACTTAAAAGAAGCCCGTGCCAATGCCTATAAGGCAACGGAGTGGATTGACTTCGATAATAAATATATGCGTCATGATATCGGACATGCGATCGATGAGGCATAAGGGATAAACATTACCAAAAAATAGAAAAACAGAAGCTGTATTTTCAAGATGAGCGAAAATACAGCTTCTGTTTTTTTGACGAAATCAAAACATCTTTTGAAAAAATACCCAATATTGCATCACCTGGATGCGAAAATTGTGTAAAATTTCAGTTAATAACGTGAATGTTATGTGATGATAAGAAAAATAAAATTGATAAGAAAAAAACAGATGCTTATAATTACGGACAGAGCGAAAGAGAAAGGAGTGTGAGTATATGGATAAGCTGGTGGAATCCCTGATGGAGGAATTAAACTGCAACACGGTATTTACCATTCCTTTGTTTGGCGGTATCCCGGTGCTGGAATCAGTGGTGGTTACCTGGATCATTATGGCCATCATGATGATCGGTTCGCTGATCCTGGTGAAGGGCCTGAAGATGAGAAACATCGGGAAGAAGCAGGCAGCTCTGGAAAGCGGCTTTACGTTTCTCTACCGTTTCTTTGCGGATCTTCTCGGCAAAGACGGAAAAGCGTATATTCCGTATCTGATCACGGTGATGCTTTATATTGCGATTGCGAACATGATCGGACTTCTGGGCTTCAAATCGCCGACGAAGGATCTGAATGTGACGGCTTCCCTTGCAGTGATGAGCATTGTGCTGGTGGAGGCAGCGGGAATCCGGAAACGGGGCATAAAAGGATGGCTCAAAAGCTTTGCGGAGCCGATTCCGATCATTGCGCCGATCAATGTACTGGAACTGTTTATCCGGCCGCTTTCCCTTTGTATGCGGTTGTTTGGAAACGTGCTTGGTGCAGTGGTTGTCATGGCGCTGATCAAGTATCTGCTTCCGGTGGTGGTTCCGCTTCCGTTCAGCGGATATTTCGATATATTTGATGGAGTGATCCAGGCTTACGTCTTTGTGTTCCTCACATCATTATATATAAAAGAGGCGGTCGAGTAAGCGCGAAAGCGACGGACCGCTGGTAAAAAGGTTAAAACGAGAGAGAAAAGGAGAAATGAATTATGTCAGGATTAATCGCAATCGGTGCAGCAGCAGCAGTTATCACAGGTGTTGGAGCAGGAATCGGAATCGGACTTGCAACCTCTAAGGCTGTAGACGCTATCGCAAGACAGCCGGAGGCAGACGGCAAGATCACCAAGGCGCTTCTTCTTGGCTGTGCGCTGGCAGAGGCTACCGCAATTTACGGCTTTGTAATCGGTCTTCTGATCATTCTCTTCCTGAAATAATCAAGAACTCGGAAGCAGAGAAGGGCAGGTACTATGTTAAACATAAATTTTTGGAATATTGCCTTTACGGTCATCAACCTTCTGGTGCTGTATCTGTTCCTGAAACATTTCCTTATGAAGCCGCTGATGGAGATCATGGAAAAGCGGCAGGCACAGGTGGAGGCAGATTTAAATGATGCCGCAAGTGAAAAGCAGGAGGCCATCCGGCTGAAAGAGCAGTATGAAGGCTCCCTGCGGGAAGCAGAGGATCAGGCCGGCCGGATTCTGGAAGATGCGAAGAAGATGGGCAGAACAGAATATGAAAAGATTCTGCGGCAGGCGGATGAGGACGCGGCAAAGAAACTGGAACAGGCTGACCGGATGATCGGCCTGGAGCGCGAAAAGACGTTAAGAGAGCTTCAGGGCCTGACGAAGGAGCTGGCTGCGACTGCGGCTGAGAAGCTTTTGAAGGAAAACAGCGGCCGGGAAGCGGACCGGAAACGGTTTGCGGCATTTCTGGCAGATACGGGGGAAAAGCATGACTGAACAGGCAAGACTTTACGGAACCGTGTTGTATGAGCTGAAGCTTCCGGAGACTATGATCCGGACCTGCGAAAGCATTCTGAGGGAAAATCCGCAGCTTGCGCAGGTTCTGAAAAGTCCGGTGATCCGGCAGAATAAAAAGGAAACCATCATCGACCGGGTTTTTCAGAGCCCGGACTTTTCCCGGAACATGCGGAATTTTCTGAAGAAGATCTGTGAGGCCGGATGCAGTGACCAGATGGAGGACATGGTTCGAATCCGGGATGAAAAGAGCCGCGAGGCGGCAGGGATTCTTTCCGCGAAGCTTCGCTATGTGACAGAGCCGGATGCGGCAGAAGTCAAGGCCATGAAAGAGCTTCTGTGTAAAACGTATGGAAAGAACAGCGTGGAGCTGTCCATGCAGGAGGCTCCGGAGCTGATCGGCGGTTTTGTGCTGCAGACCGGTGATGTGGAATATGACTACAGTCTGAGCGGACAGCTCAGGCGGATGTTCGAAGAAACTAGATAGGAGACAGAAGATGAGTACAATCAGTTCTCAGGAGATCATCTCCATCATAAAAGGAGAGATTGAAGATTTTGACGCCCACGCAGGGGAAACCCGGGAAACCGGAACCGTCATCTGGGTGGGCGATGGCATTGCCATTGTCTATGGCATCGATCATGCCATGTACGGGGAAATCGTGATATTCGAGTGCGGCGTAAAAGGCATGGTACAGGATATCCGGAAAAATGAGATCGGCTGCATCCTGTTTGGAAAGGATACGGAGATCGTAGAGGGAAGCCGGGTGACCCGGACGAAGAAGAGGGCCGGTGTTCCGGTCGGAAACGCGTTTTTAGGGCGTGTGGTCAATGCCCTGGGCGAGCCGATCGATGGTCTGGGACCGGCGAAAGAGGAGGACTGGCTTCCGGTTGAGGCTGAAGCGCCCGGTATTGTAGACCGTAAATCCGTCAGCGAGCCGATGGAGACCGGTATTCTGGCGATTGATTCCATGTTCCCGATCGGACGCGGACAGCGAGAACTGATCATCGGTGACCGTCAGACCGGTAAGACGTCCATTGCCGTAGACACCATGTTAAACCAGAAGGGCAAGGGCGTGATCTGCATCTATGTGGCCATTGGCCAGAAGGCTTCCACGATTGCCAAGCTGGTCAATACCTTAAAGACACACGATGCCATGGACTACACCATTGTGATGGCGTCTACTGCCAGTGATCCGGCACCGCTTCAGTATATTGCTCCGTATGCAGGTACGGCCATGGCGGAGTTTTTCATGCGTCAGGGCAGAGATGTGCTGATCGTCTATGATGATCTGTCCAAGCATGCAGTTGCTTACCGTGCATTGTCTCTGTTGCTGGAGCGTTCTCCGGGACGTGAGGCATATCCGGGTGATGTGTTTTATCTGCACTCCAGACTGCTGGAGCGGTCCAGCCGCTTAAGCGATGCACTGGGCGGCGGTTCCATTACGGCGCTTCCGATCATTGAGACACAGGCGGGCGATGTATCTGCGTACATTCCGACCAATGTCATTTCCATCACGGATGGACAGATCTTTCTGGAAAGTGACCTGTTCTTCTCCGGTCAGCGTCCGGCGGTCAATGTAGGACTTTCTGTATCCCGTGTGGGCGGCGCGGCCCAGACCAAGGCTATGAAGAAGGCCAGCGGAAGTATCCGTATTGACCTGGCCCAGTACCGTGAGATGGAGGTCTTTACCCAGTTCAGTTCCGATCTGGATGAGACCACCAAAGAGCAGCTGGCTTACGGAAAGCGTCTGATGGAGCTGCTGAAGCAGCCGCTTGGACGTCCGCTGTCCATGCCGGAGCAGGTCATCACTCTCTGTGCAGCAACTCACCGCGTGATGCTGGATGTGGAGGTAGAACGGATCAAGGACTTTCAGATGAACATGCTGGAATGGTTCGCGAACCATCATCCGGAGATCGGGAAAGAACTGGCAGAGAAAAAGGTTTTGAGTGATGAGCTGGCAGAGCGGATTACCGCGGCTGCGAAAGAGTTCAAGGAGGCAGTATGGCAAACGCAAGAGAGATCCAGAGCCGAATAAAGAGCATTCAGGATACCAGAAAGATCACCAGTGCCATGTATTTGATCTCTTCCACCAAGATGAAGAAGAGCAAAAAGCTTCTGGCAGATACGGAGCCGTACTTTTACACACTTCAGAGCCTGATCCACAGGATCCTGCGTCATATGCCGGATACCAGGCATGCGTATTTTGATGCGCGGGAAACAATTCCGAAGGAAAAACGGGTGCGCGGTCTTCTGGTCATAACCGGAGATAAGGGCCTGGCCGGTTCTTATAACCATAATGTGTTAAAGCAGGCTCAGGAATGGATGGAAGCCGGGAAAAACAACCGCTTGTATGTGGTGGGTGAGCTTGGACGTGCTTATTTTGAATCCAGGCAGCTGCCGATTGAGAAGCAGTTTCATTATACGGTCCAGAATCCGACCATGCACCGGGCACGCTGTATCGCGTCCACACTGATTGAGGATTTCATGGAAGGCCGGGTCGATGAGGTCTGGATTCTGTATACCCAGATGATCAACAGTATGAAAACGGAGACCAGAATGGAACAGCTTCTTCCGTTAAAAAGAGAGAATTTCAGTGGCATTTCCATTCCGGCAGACATTCATCAGGAGGAAATCCGCATGGTACCTTCGCCGGAGGCGGTTATGGACCATGTGGTACCGAACTATGTGACCGGTTTTATATTCGGTGCGCTGGTGGAGTCCTTCTGCAGTGAACAGAATGAACGAATGATGGCAATGCAGTCCGCCAGCGACAATGCTGCGGCCCTGCTTTCTGAGCTGTCTATGGAATATAACCGTCTGCGCCAGGCGGCCATTACCCAGGAGATTACCGAGGTAGTGGGAGGTGCCAGGGCACAGAGAAAGAAAAAGAGATAACAGGATAAGATAAGGAGAAAGTCATGAGCAAGGGAAAGATCATACAGGTCATGGGGCCTGTGGTAGATGTGGCCTTTGAAGATGGAAACCTTCCGCATATTCAGGATGCGCTGGTCGTAGAGAATCAGGGAAAGCGCTGCGTGATGGAGGTAGCCCAGCACATCGGCGGAGATGTGGTCCGGTGTGTGATGCTTTCCGCCAGCGAGGGACTTCACCGTGATATGGAAGTGGAGGCTACCGGAAGCGGTATTCAGGTACCGGTGGGAGAAAAAACACTGGGAAGACTGTTTAACGTATTAGGCGAGACCATTGATGGAGGTGAAAGCCTGGATGGAGAACAGAAATGGGTGATCCACCGTGATCCGCCTTCTTTTGAGGACCAGAGCCCGGTGGCAGAGATGCTGGAGACCGGCATCAAAGTCATTGATCTTCTGGCACCATACGCCAAGGGCGGTAAGATTGGTCTGTTTGGCGGTGCCGGTGTCGGAAAGACGGTGCTGATCCAGGAGCTGATCACCAACATTGCAACAGAGCATGGCGGTTATTCCATATTCACCGGCGTTGGTGAGCGTTCCCGTGAAGGAAACGATCTGTGGACGGAGATGGGAGAATCTGGCGTATTAAAAAAGACCGCGCTGGTATTCGGCCAGATGAATGAGTCCCCGGGTGCCAGAATGAGGGTAGCTGAGACCGGACTTACCATGGCAGAGTATTTCCGTGATGTGGAGCATCAGAATGTACTGCTGTTCATCGATAACATTTTCCGTTTTATCCAGGCCGGTTCCGAGGTATCGGCACTGCTTGGACGTATGCCGTCCGCAGTAGGATACCAGCCGACACTGGCTACTGATCTGGGCGAACTGCAGGAGCGGATCGCTTCCACGAAAAATGGTTCCGTTACTTCCGTCCAGGCCGTATATGTACCGGCTGATGATCTGACGGATCCGGCTCCGGCAACGACCTTTGCGCATCTGGATGCCACCACGGTACTCTCCCGAAAGATTGTGGAGCAGGGTATCTATCCGGCCGTGGATCCGCTGGAATCATCTTCCCGTATCCTGGAGGAGGATGTCGTTGGAAAGGAGCATTACCAGGTAGCCAACCAGGTAAAGGAGATGCTTCAGAAATACAAAGAGCTGCAGGATATCATCGCAATTCTGGGTATGGAGGAACTCTCGGATGAGGACAAGCTGACAGTAAGCCGTGCCAGAAAGATTCAGAGATTCTTGTCCCAGCCCTTCCATGTGGCTGAGAACTTTACTGGCATTCCGGGCAAATATGTGCCGGTAAAAGAAACAGTCCGCGGCTTTAAGGCCATCATTGACGGAGAGATGGATGCCTATCCGGAAGCAGCCTTTTTCAATGTCGGAACCATCGATGAGGTTGTGGAGAAGGCGCATAAGATGGCGCAGAACGCAGAAAACGGATGAGATGAAATTCCAAAACAGAAATCAGAACAGAAACCGTCAGGAAGAATCCTGGCGGTTCAAAACAGAAGGGAGCAAAAGCCATGTCGACATTCTGGCTTAAGGTCATAGCCAGTGACCATGTATTTTATGATGGCAGCTGTGAGGCACTGGTGGTGCCGGCCCATGATGGAGAGGTAGGAATCCTGCCGCACCGGGAAGCCATGATCCTGGCTTCACAGGAGGGCGAGCTTAGGTTTCGCATTCCAGGGGAAACAGACTGGCACCGGGCAGTAGTCGGACTTGGCATTGTCCAGGTGGCCAACAACCGTGTGACCGTTGTAGTGGACACGGCAGAGCGCCCAGAGGACATCGATCAGGTGCGGGCGCGCCAGGCGCTGGAGCGGGCAAAGGAACAGCTCCGTCAGAAGCAGAGCATCCGGGAATACCATATGTCCAGGGCCTCCATGGCGAGAGCCCTGAGCAGATTAAAAGCGAGCCAGCAGAAGGGCAGCTATTATAATGGGCTGTAAAATGCAGCTGTTCCCAGATTATTTCTGACACATAAGAAAATTACAGAAATCCGTGATAACGGGATTGTTCCGCCCTTTTTCAGAGCGGGTCAGCGTGATCTGGCGGCGGCAGACGCGGTCTTCAATATGAAGCAGCCGGACCGGAAACTGTTCCGGGGAGTCTGCCAGCTTTTCCGGGATGGTACCCCAGGAGTGCTGGGGCCAGAACCCGATTCCCATGCCGGCCGCGATCAGGTTGCGCACCGATTCCGTGGTGTCACTTTCAAATACAATATGAGGAGAAAATCCCTCCTCTTCAAAATAGCTGTTGGTGATCTGCCTGATAGGGTGGGAACCGGCAAGGCAGATATAATCCGCGTCTCTGGTCTCAGAGAGGCGGATTGTTGTTTTCTGACCAAAATCGGAATGAGTGGGAACGGCAAGGTAGAGCTCCTCCTCCAGCATGACCATGACATCGTCCGCAAAGTCATTGTGGGCACTGTGCTCCGAAACAGTGTCAGCCCTCCGGGCAGATACGCAAAGATCAAAGTTATCATCCTGATCCGGATTCTGATAGAGCTGGAAGCTCACCTCCGGATGAAGACTGCGGTAGGCAATGATGCGGCTGGTGATCAGGGAAGAAGCTGACAGCAGACGCAGATGGACGGTGTGGTTCATCTGGTACTTGCCTTTTTGAAGCTCCTCCGGAATCTGATCCAGACTGTTTAAGATGGGGATGAGCCGCTGCTGGAGAAAACGGCCTTCTTCGTTTAATTCAATACTCCGGTTATGGCGCGTAAAAAGCGGAACCCCAAGCTCGGCTTCCAGACGGTGGATCGACTGGGAAAGGGCAGGCTGCGCAATACGCAGATGTTCAGCAGCTTTTGTGATATGCTGGTACTGGGCTGCGACCAGAAAGTATCGTAATTGCAGTAATTCCATGATGTCACTCCTTATTGATTACGCTCGATGGTTATGTAATGAAATTATTATATCGGATAAAGGCAAAATGTCAAATGAAACAGAGCGCATAGTATGGTATGATGTAAGTAAACAGTTACTGTACACGGGTAGGCATTTTCTGAACTGAAAATGCCGTATGATATCGTGGTGGCAGCAGATTTTGCCGATTTGGAATGCGAAGCATCGGCAAAATCCGTTGCTGTTTGCGCAACGCGTGAACAGTAACAGTAAACAGTAACCAGGAGATGGAGGGATACAAATGATCACAGATTTGACAAAGGAACATCCGGATAAGATCCTCTGGCGTTTTTTGCTGCCGCTGATGATCAGTGTGATCTTCCAGCAGTTTTATAATATCGCGGACAGCATGATCGCGGGAAAATTTGCGGGGGAATCGGCACTGGGGGCAGTGGGAGCATCCTACCCGATTACGATCATCTACATGGCCTTTGCGGTGGGCATGAATCTGGGTGCTTCGGTGGTGATTTCCAGATTGTTTGGAGCCGGAGATAAGGCAGGGCTCAGGCGTGCGGTATCGACTGCATTTATTTCCGTGCTTGTGCTGAGTGTGGTACTCAGTGTATTTGGATATTTCTGCAGCGGAGCCATGATGCGCTGGATCCATACACCGGAAGATATTATGGCAGACGGTGTTCTGTATCTGAAGATTTATGTGTACGGTCTGAGCTTTCTGCTGTTTTACAACGTGTGCACCGGCATATTTACCGCGCTTGGCGATTCGAAAACGCCGCTGTATTTTCTGATCGGTTCTTCTCTGGGAAATATTTTTCTGGACTATCTGTTTGTGGCACAGTTTCAGTGGGGGGTAGCCGGTGTGGCATGGGCCACTTTCCTGGCGCAGGGCGTGTCGGCGGTGCTGGCATTTTTGACGCTGTGGCGCAGGCTTGCAGCATATACCAGGGAACTGGAGAGACAACCGCTGTTTGACAGAAGCCTGCTCTGGCGGATCATTTCTATTGCGGTGCCGAGCATTATGCAGCAGAGTGTGTTAAGCGTAGGAAACCTGTTTGTGCAGGAGATCGTGAACAGCTATGGATCTGCTGTGGTAGCCGGGTACTCCGGAGCTATCAAGTTAAATACCTTTGCCATCAACACCTTCATGACGCTTGGCTCCTGCCTTTCCAGCTACACGGCCCAGAATCTGGGCGCAGGAAAACCGGCACGCCTGTCCCTGGGCTTTCGAACCGGGATAAAGCTGGCAGAATTTGCAGCGCTGCCTTTCGTGATCCTATATTTTGTTTTCAGCCGGGGAATGATGGGACTGTTCCTGAATGCGGAGAGTGAAGAGGCAATCCATGCCGGAATGGCCTTTTTGCGGATCGTATCGCCTCTGTATTTTATGATTTCCATAAAGCTGATGACAGATGGTATTATCCGCGGCTCCGGGGCCATGGCCTATTTTGTAGCGGCAACGGTTCCGGACCTGATTTTGCGGATCGGGTTTGCGCATTTGCTGACACCAAAGTTTGGAAGCACCGGAATCTGGATGGCCTGGCCCTTTGGGTGGTTTGCGGCGACGGCGCTGACGATTCTGTTTTACCGGAAGGTGATAGAAAATTGCAATTATAGGACGGAACGAATAAAGGTCCGGAAGTGAAAGAGACCGCCTTCCTCTATTTTCACATATCGTTGTTTGCTTGCTCTCACAACACGCGTTCGCCTGCATCGGACTACATCCGCTGCATTCGTACACGTGTGTTCAAGATGCAAACACCTGATATGCTGAAAATCCCGGAAAGCGGTCTCATTCACTTCCTGCTGTATTGGTTCCGCTAGAGATAAAAAACCGCGCAAGCGCAATGTATTGGTTTAAACCTCTTACGCTTGCTTGCTATAGGATACCTGAAAAAAACGGACACATCAAGGTTATAACAAGCGCTTACGCGACCTTGACGTGTCCGTTTTCTCCAGGTATGGGCTAATCAAGCAATCCAAAGAGGCTCTGCCGGCACATAACTGCCGCCTTGGTCAGTATCCTTCCGGTCATAGCCTTTATTATCCTAACAAGACCAATACATGCCTGCAGCCACTATTCTTTTCGTAGCACAGCCAATAAAGCAGGGCGTGCGAGGAATTGGATTCTGGAATTTTCCGCATATCCAGGTGTTTGCATCTTGAGCACACATGTCCGAATGTGGCGGATGCTAATCCGACACAGGCGAACGCGTGTCAGCGAAAGCAAGCAAACAACGGATATGTGAAAATGTAAGAATTCAATTCCCAGTACGCCCGGACTCTTTATTAGTTCCGTCTCAATATTTTTATTATTTTGAAAGCCGCGCCCGGCCGCCGAGTGTTCTACGGGATATTCTGAAAGGTGAGCCTAGACACTGGCGATACGCAGAATGCGCATTCCTCCCGGAACCGGTGCAGCGGTTTTATTATAGCGCCGGGAATGAAAAAATGCAACGCTACAGCAGCTTTTTTATGGCATCCATGAGATAGAAGAACCATGCCAGCATCCTGCATCACCCCGCCTTCTGATAGTAGTATATGCAGAAAGCGGGATTCTTTCCGTGACAGAATGGGAACAGACTGCTATAATGGGGAAAAACGAAACGCATTTTATGCGGAGAAGAGGAGAGTCAAATATCATGATTCGTTTACACAATGATTACAACCGCGGCGCCTGTGCCAAAATTTTAGAGAAGCTGGCAGAGACCAATGCCGAAAGCTATGACGGATACGGAGAGGATACCTGGTGTGAAAAGGCAGCGGACCTGATCCGGAAAAAATGCAACGCACCGGAGGCAGCTGTTCATTTCTTCCCGGGTGCAACCCAGGCAAACTTTATTGTCCATGCGGCAGCGTTAAGCCCGATCCAGAGTGTCATCTGCCCGGATTCTGGTCATGTGTATGCCCATGAAGCCGGTTCCATCGAGAACACCGGGCATAAGCTGGTGCCGCTTCCATCTGCAGACGGAACCATTACGGCAGAGCAGATCTGCAAGGCAGTTAAATCTTATTATGAGGCAGGGGAGCCAAACTATCTCTGTGAGCCGAAAATGGTTTACATCTCTTTCCCGACCGAGTGGGGCACCCTGTATTCTGAGCAGGATCTGAAGGATATCCGCAAGGTCTGTGATGAATATGGCATGTATCTATTCGTGGACGGCGCGCGTCTGGGCTATGGGCTTGGTTCTGTGAAGAATGATGTGACTCTGGAGAAACTGGCAGAGCTGACCGATGTATTCTATATTGGCGGAACGAAATGTGGTGCGCTCTTTGGCGAGGCTCTGGTCATCACCAACGCCGGACTGGCACGGAAATTCCGCACCTATATGAAGCAGAACGGCGCAGTGCTGGCAAAGGGCTGGCTTCTGGGACTGCAGTTCTGTGCGCTTTTGGAGGATGACACCTACGAGAAGATGACTGCCCAGGCGGATGCCTACGCCATGGAAATCAAGGCAGCCTTCAAAGAAAAAGGTATCCCGGAGTTCGTGGACAGCTATACCAACCAGCAGTTCGTGATCGTGACTGACGAACAGGCAGAGCAGCTGGCAAAAGAGTATACTTTCGAGCAGGAGCGGACGCTGGAAGATGGACGCAAAGTCGTGCGGTTCTGCACCAGCTGGGCGACTACGGAAGCGGAGAAAGATCAGTTGATCGGAGATATCCGGGCATTATAAGGCTTCGCGCCCAAATTTGTTCCGGTATTTCAGAGGTGACATCCCGTAACTTAACCGGAACTGCTCTATAAAGTGACTGATCTGGTTATACCCCACATCGGCACTGATATCGGAGATGGATTTGTCGGTGTGGAGGATCATATTTTTCGCGGTGTAGAGGCGGTATTCGTTTAAATATTTGATGGGGGACATGTTGGTATATTTTTTAAAGAGGGCGGTGCAGCGGTTCTTGTTTAAGATCACGGAATCCGCAATGTCCTTCACGGAAAGCGGCTGGGCGAAATTGGCGTGGACGAAGCCAAGCATTTCGTGGAACAGCCGTGTTTCTTCCCGGTCAGGGGTTTCGGTATCTTCTTCAAATTCTTTCAAAATTTCTTCGAACACCTGGGATAAAAAGTTCATGACAGAGAAGTATCCAAGGGGTTCTTTTTTCCAGTTCTGGAGTTTTTTCAGCATTGTTATCTGATAGGGTTTTAACAGCAGCAGGGAATAGGCAAAGGCGTGGCTGTCCAGCATGGGCTGGATGTATTTCTTTAAAATCAGGGGATGAAAAATCTCCGGGGTAAAGTTGATGCACAGGGTTTTTACGTCGCTGGTGGTGGTGTGGGAACTGTGGAGCTGGTGGCTCTGGACTAGCACAAGCTTATCGCTTCCCAGTTTGAATTTATCTCCGTTGATGCAGTATTCCAGCTCGCCTTCGGAAATCCAGGTAATCTGCAGTTCATCGTGCCAGTGAAACGGAATGGAGTCCGAGGCCGCATGGATGAAATTTTGTGTATACATGGCAATGGGAAATTCCTCCGAGAGGAACATGCTTTCCTCCCGGAGATCTTCGTTGGTAGAAATGACAAATTCGATTCCGGCCTGGTTACATTTTGGGAATGACGCACTCATAAAACGATTCTCCTTCCTGAAAAATACAATGATTGCTTTTATGATATTTTATAGCACAAAACTGATAAAAAGGATAGTAAGTGAGAACAGGTTAGTATAAATCTGATAAAAATGAGGGGGATATTGATAGAATCCGATGCAGGAGACTGTTATACTGAGGTCACAAGGACAACAGAAGACAGCGAAGCTTTCAAAGGTGAAAAGTGATAAAACACTTACGGAAGTGACGAAACTTTGAAATCAGAAAAACGTACAGGAGGAACACATTATGTTATCTGTGAATGGGGCAAGATTACTGGAAAGAATCAATGAACTGGGAGCAATCGGCAAGGATGAAGAGGGAAGAAGAACCCGTCTTGCTGCTTCCGACACCGAGAAGCAGGGCAGAGACAAGGTAGTCAGTTGGATGAAAGATGCAGGTCTGAAGGTAGTGGTAGACCGCATCGGCAACATCTTCGGAATCTGGGAGACTGAGGAGAATAAGGACAAAAAGCCTCTGATGGTTGGATCCCACATTGATACTGTCATCAACGCAGGCCAGTATGATGGATGCCTGGGTGTCATCGGCGGCATCGAAGTCATCAAGACCTTAAAGGATGCAGGCTATCAGAGTGAGAGGCCGATCGTGGTTGGCGCCTTCACCAATGAGGAGGGTGTGCGCTACTCACCGGATATGATGGGCTCCCTGGTTTACGCAGGCGGACTTCCGGTGGATGAAGTATTAAAAACGGTCGGCACCGACGGTACCATCCTGGGTGAGGAGTTAAAGCGCATCGGTTACGAAGGAACCGTGGAGCCGGGATTCTTACAGCCGGAGGCATTCGTGGAGCTGCACATTGAGCAGGGACCGATCATGGATGTAGAGGGTGTGAAGATTGGCGCGGTTGAGAATCTGCAGGGCATTCACTGGCAGCGTGTCACCATTGAGGGTGTTGCAAACCACGCAGGAACCACCCCGACCAACTTAAGAGTGGATGCTGGTCTGGCCGCAGCAAAGATCAACGTGTTCTTAAGAGAGCTGGTGAAGAAATCCGGCGGCGTGGCAACCGTAGGCTGCATCGAGCATGAGCCGAACGCCATCAACGTCATTCCGTCCAAAGCCATTATGACAGTGGATTTAAGAAATCCGAACAAGGAAAAGCTGGATGCAGATGAGAAGACTCTTGCCGCTTACTTCAAAGAACTGGAGGAGACCGATCATGTCAAGATCAGCAGCGAGCGTCTGACTGAGTTTGATCCGGTTCCGTTTGATGAGGGTATCGTAAAGAAAATTGAGGCAGCAGCCGCAGCAAGAGGACTGAATACCCGCCGCATGACTTCCGGCGCAGGCCAGGATGCCCAGATGATGGCGCGCATCTGTCCGACTGCCATGATCTTTGTGCCGAGCATCAAGGGCATCAGCCACAACCCGAAGGAGTACACACCGGATGAGGACTGCGTAGCAGGCGCAAACGTATTCCTGGATGTTGTGAGCGAGATGGCTGGAGTACAGCAGAAGTAAAATACTGACCAGGTGCCGCGGGCAGGAACTGTGGCTGCGGCACCTGCCAGCATTCAACAGAGTGTATGCAGATTACTTCACCTCCAAGCCGGCAAGAAGCTGCGTCGCAGTAAAGGATCTGCCGAAGGGCATGCTGTGCGAGATCGAGGCCATTGCAGTCAAATAAAAATATAAGGGCAGATTCAATAAAAGAGCCGGGCGTGCGGGGAATTGCATTCTTACATTTTCACATATCCGTTGTTTGCTTGCTCTCACAACACGCGTTCGCCTGTGTCGGATTAGCATCCGCCACATTCGGACGTGTGTGTTCGAGAGGCAAACACCTGGATATGCGGAAAATTCCAGAATCCAATTCCCCGCACGCCCTACCTTATTAGCTATTTATTTATATTGCTATTTGAACTAAGTCGCTGCGCGACGGCCTGCCAAGGTTGTTGCGCAGCTTTTTCTTTCTCAAATAAAAAAGCAGTGACA
>NZ_JBBMFJ010000017.1:0-73986 GCF_040096075.1 Ventrimonas faecis | reverse complement strand
TTCAAAGGTCGATTTCCGATCCTGTGGGACCTCGATTTCCATAGAGCCATATCGGCTGTTTACCTGCTTGCGTTTATTACACAAAAACATAGACGAGAGAAAATATAAAGTGTTATAATAAAAAAATATTTGTGAGCAAAGCTAAAGGGTCTGTAAAATGGCAGCCGGTTGCATGAAATGAGGTGCACTGTCTGTAGGACGGTGTTTTTTTATGATCTTATTTCATAGACGGACTATAATTTTATAAGGAAGAGAAATAATATGAAAATCAAAAAAGTGCAAAGTGTATGTTTTATTCTGGCATGTATAGCAGCAACAGGACTTATAGGACGTGGAAAAACAGATAAAACGCCAGAGAAACACGAAGCAATTACCTTTATGGCTCCTTATATGGATGTCGACAGCTTTATAGATGAAGTACATAAAACATACCCGGAGATTAATCTTGAAGTGGTTCCATACAGTGGGGCAAATACTACGGTGTACCTAAACACAATATTGGAGGAAAATGATCTTCCGGATATCTGTACACTGTCTCTTTATGATCCGGAATTGCAGGATCTCAGTGACAAGATGCTTGATCTTTCAGGCTATGCTTTCACGGATAATTATGTAGAGTCCCGCCTGAAGGAGGTATCCGATGATGGAGCAATCTATATGCTTCCGTCTGCGTATAATTGTTTTGGTATTACCTATAACAAGACGTTATTAGAAAAACATGGCTGGACACTTCCGAAGTCTTTTAAGGAACTTGAGCAGCTTGCGAAGGAAGCAGAGAAAGCTGGGGTTCAGTTATGCCTGCCTCAGATTCAGTATCCAGGATATGGCTTCCAGTATTTATGCAATATTGCAGATACCGGATTTTTAAGTTCTCTGGATGGAAGACAGTGGCGGAAGGATTATCTGTCAGGAAAAGCAAATGTCAGTGATACAAAGGGTATGATGGACAGCATGGAATATATCAAGAAATGGAAAGCGCTTGGTATGCTTGACGGCAGTAACAGTGATCCAATCGATGATGCGGTGACAAAAGATGATTTTATCAAGGGAAATACGCTGTTTATGCTCGGATCCCAGAATGGCATTACAGATTCAGATGCTGCAACAGATGAATTCGGCCTGATGCCGTATCTGTCAGAGGATGGAAGTAAGAATGTCTACATATTGTCAGTGGGACGCTATTATGGGCTGAATAAAAAGTTAGAGGACGATTCGCAGAAGCTTGAAGATGCGTTGAAGGTAATGGAAGTGCTGTCTACAGTAGAAGGAACATCTTCTCTTTATCCGGAGGCATCACTAAAAGCCAGTCTTCTGCCATTTAAGGATGCAAAGGCAGACGATACTTATTATGGCGATATTGCAGACGCAATCAATGCAGGGAATACTGCGCCGCTTATTTACTCCGGATGGGAAAATACTCTCGTTACGACTGGAACAAAGATGTTGGAGTATATGCAGGATAAAGCAACCATAGAAGATGTAGTAAAGCAGCTTGAAGATGATCAGGAAAGCGTTGTAAATAATAAACCGGAAGTCATTACCACAACAACGGAAGTGATTTCGCAGGAGAATTGTGCAAAGCTGGTAGGCAGATGTTTTGCAGAGGCAACCGACAGTGATCTGGCAATGGTTTCCCTGGGAACATGGATCAGTGGAAACGGGCTGAACCAGAACAATGACTGCGTAAGTTCAAAGATATATGCAAAAGATATTACAGTGGATGATCTCAGTGCAATCATTCCCACAGGCTGGACGCGGACAATTCAGACGGTCAATTTAACAGGAAAACAGATTAAAGATTTACATAAAGAAGGATATGATGCAGTCGGTACAGGAAACAATTATCCTTATGTGCTGGTAAGTCCGGTGGAACTGGAAGATGATAAGACTTATCAGGTGGCAATTTCAGGAATCAGTGAAAAACTGGCATCAGAAACAGAAGTGACAGACAGTGGTATTGTAGGCTTAGATGCGGCAAAAGAATTTTTTGGGCAATTTAAAACTTTAAGTGAAGCAGATGCTGAATGGAAATAAGCGGAGGGAAGGATGCAGAAGGCAAAGAGTTACCGGAACTTAATATTGGGGTGCTGTATGACTGGTATAGCGATGTTTCTTGCATTCTTTTTCCTGTATCATACTTATATCCAGGATATTATCTATGAGGAACGATTAAATCAGATGGAAGAGATTACCCGTCAGATGTTTCAAAATCTGGAGGATGTGATTGATGCCCACTGGAACCGGGTAACGGAAGAATGTAATTATCTGAAAGATGCAAATGTACAGACTACAGATGAACTCTGCAGACATATAAAAAAGAAATATGAATTATCAGCATATGCAGACCAGAAGATTACGTTGATGGCATTAGATTCAGATGGTGGATATTATACAGAAGATGGATACAGGGGGCTTTTTCGTGATCTGGATTATTTTGAAGACAATTCCGAACAGATTAGTTTTGTTTTTGATTCTATGACAGATAACCAGTCAGAGATGGTGTTTTTGCAACGTTTGCCAGAACCAATAGAACTTCAAAATGGAGAAGAGAAAACTACAATCTCTTATTTTGGAATTTCCCAGAATATGGAACAACTGAATCCTTATTTTAGCTGTGATGCATATAACGGGAATAATAGTGTTTATGTTCTGGATGATAATGGATTTAAACTGTTTAACAGCAATCAGGTGGAATTAATTAAAGGGCATAATGTATTTTCGGTTTTACAGAATATGAAATACCTTCACAATTCTTCTTTTGATAAAACAAAAGTGGAACTGGAAGAAAAAGGCTGTAGTTATTCTAATGCAATACTGGATGGTACTGAATATTTTTATGCATTAAAAAGACTGGAAAATGCGGAATGGACACTGATTTTTCTGGTTCCGGCAGAGTATGTTGCTACGAATACATTACGACTTGTCAATTTTGTTATGGTATTTATCGTTATCTTTACGGTTATCGTAGCTGTCTGCGTTATGTTTGGAATTTCTCTTGTTATGCACAGAAACCAACAGGAATCGATTCGTGTGGAGCGGGAAAATAATGCGAGGCTGGAAACAGTGAATACAGAACTGCGGCAGGCAAAACGGGCGGCAGAGGAAGCTTTTCAGGTGGCACAGGAAGCGAATAGATCCAAGAGCAGTTTTCTTGCCAATATGTCTCACGATATTCGTACTCCTATGAATGCGATTATTGGTATGACGTCATTGATCAGATATGATGCAGGAGATAAAGGAAAGGTAATAGAGTATGCGGATAAAATTGACATTTCCTCACAGCATCTGTTAGGGATCATTAATAATGTTTTGGATATGAGTAAGATTGAAGCTGGAAAAACTGTTTTCAAATATTCTGACTTTTCTATCGTGGATTTTATACAGGAACTTGACACGATATTTCATTCTCAAATATATGAAAAGCAACAGACTTTTACAATCACAAAAGAAAATATCCGGCATGAGTGGGTAAGCGGGGATCGAGTCCATTTGATGCAGATTTTCAGTAATCTGCTGTCTAATGCAATAAAATATACACAGGAAGGTGGGGAAATTCAGTTCCTTGTAGAAGAATATGAAACAAAATCCAGGGCGTATGCAAGGTATCGCTTTTTAGTCAGTGATAATGGTATGGGAATGTCGGCAGATTTCAAGAATACGATTTTTGATGCATTCACTCGGGAGGAGAGTTCCATGACTAATAAGATACAGGGAACCGGACTCGGAATGGCTATCACTAAAAACTTGGTCGAAGCGATGGGCGGAACGATCGATGTAGAAAGTGAACCAGGACAGGGAAGTTGCTTTGAGATTCTTATGGATCTGAAAACTGCAGAAGACCAGTCTGTTTCTTTGATACCGCATACAGAAAAGGATGAGCCGGAGGGCAATATTTTGCAGGGAATGCGGTTCCTGTGTGCAGAGGATAATGAGATAAATGCAGAAATCTTGACAGAACTGTTAAAGATTGAGGGGGCGGAGTGCACCATCTGTGAAAATGGAGAAGAGATTTTGAAGACATTTGAACAATCTGCACCAGGCGATTATGACATGATCCTGATGGATGTGCAGATGCCTGTTATGAATGGCTATGAGGCAACAAAGGCAATCCGCAGAAGTTCCCATGAGCTGGCAAAGAAGATTCCGATTATTGCTATGACCGCCAATGCATTCTCAGAGGATATCCAGCATTCTCTGGCAGCTGGTATGAATGCACATGTTTCAAAACCGGTTGAGATGAAGGTACTGGAAAAGACGATCAGAAGCATAAAATCTGGGGGGGGCACCGAACCGCAGGTCATTGAACCGCAGCAAATGGAAAGTAACCAGACATAAAAAAAACGAAAAGGATAGTTAGGTATAGACAGAAAATGAAAGGAAAAAGAGTGATTGCAGGCATTCTGCTTGCGGGAATTTTAGCAGTCACCCTGGCAGGGTGCAAAAACACAGATAACACGAAAGAAGAAAACGAAAAGCCTGTCATTACCATCGGCAGCGACAACTATCCACCATACAATTATCTGAATGAGGATGGAATCCCGACAGGAATCGATGTAGAACTGGCTACGGAAGCATTCAATAGAATGGGATATCAGGTGGAGGTTGTCCAGATCAACTGGGAGAAGAAAAAAGAACTGGTGGAGAGCGGAGAGATTGACTGTATCATGGGTTGTTTTTCTATGGAAGGACGTTTGGACGATTACCGCTGGGCAGGGCCATACATAGCAAGCCGTCAGGTGGTTGCTGTAAATGAGAACAGTGATATCTATAAACTGAGTGACCTGGAGGGAAAGAACCTCGCTGTCCAGTCCACAACCAAACCGGAAGGCATCTTTCTGAAGCGGACAGATGAGAGAATCCCCAAACTGGGAAATCTAATCAGTCTTGGACATAGGGAACTGATTTATACGTTTTTGGGAAAAGGCTATGTAGATGCGGTTGGCGCACATGAAGAATCTGTTGTCCAGTATATGAAGGATTATGATACAAGCTTTCGTATCCTGGAAGAACCTTTGATGGTTGTTGGGATAGGAGTTGCTTTTGCGAAAGATGATGACAGAGGAATCTGTGAGCAGATGGATCAGACTCTGGAGGAGATGCGTCAGGATGGCACATCCCTGAAAATTATTGAAAAATATCTGGATGATCCGGAAAAGTATCTGGAGGTGGATGATTTTGGATATTAAAAGAAGTAAAAAAGAAAAACGAATCCAGCTGCTGGGTGGTCTGATTGGAATCTGTGTGGCTGTAGTCTCTCTGTTTTATTTCTTCCACGCAGAAAAAGCAGAAACAGAGAAAAGAATGGTGGAGATTGTAAACTATGTGAAAGTGCAGTGTTCCACCTACACCCATTATAATGAATCTTCGGAATCCAAAAGTCTCCTCCGTGCCATTGAAAGTGCCAGACAGATGAGTACAAATATTAAAATGGAAATAGAAAACGGCGGGCAGCTAAGCGAGGATTTTCTGAAAGAAAACATGCAGACTCTGTGGGTAGATGGCATCATTGTGTTGGATACAGAAGGAAAAATGGACTGTGAATACAGCACGGATGAATCTCTGGCCAATGAGATTACAGAGTATCTGCAAAAAGACATTATCATGGATTTTGCCGGATATGAAGAAAGAACTTATTCAGAACGGTTTAACAGGAAAGACGGGTCACATATTGACATTGCAGCCTGTGCCAGAAAAGATGCACCGGGTATCATTGCAGTCTATTATTACACATCTCCAGAATTTGCTAGAAATTATACCCTGACGATACAGGGGCTTTTAAATGGCTATAGTACTCAGAAAGATGGAACGATTATTGTTGCAGACGAGGGAATCGTTGTTGCCAGCAATGATGAAAGTCTGTTAGGTCAGAATACAGCTGACAACGAAGTTGTTCAGGCAATGAAAAAGCATACAGACAGTCAGCACATTCACCATTTGAAGAATGAAGGAATCGGATGTTACGGAATCATGCTGAAGCAGAGGGATTATTATATCTATGCGTATCTTCCAGATACAGAAGTGTTCCATAACCTTCCATTAAGTGTGATATGCGTTATTTTTCTTTATTTTCTGATGTTTAGTATATTCTGGTTTTGGACATACAGAACCAATCTGGCACACCGGAAACAGGAACAGGAAAAAGATGAAAAATATAAAGCAGAACTATTGATAGCGGCAAAAAAAGCAGAAGCAGCCAACGAGGCAAAAACAGAGTTTCTCCAGCGGATGAGCCATGATATCCGGACTCCGATCAATGGAATTTGCGGCATGGTCAATATGGCAGACCATTATGCAGATGATATGGAGAAGCAGACGGAATACAGGACAAAGGTTAAAGAGGCATCCAATCTGTTGCTGGAACTGGTAAATGATGTTCTGGACATGAGTAAGCTGGAGTCAGGAGAAATCATTCTGGAAGAGGTTCCATTTAATTTGAGCAGTATTTCCAGAGAAGTATTTATTGTGATCGAGCAGATGGCTGCAGAGCAGAATATCCGGATCATGTGGGAGAAAAAAGAAATCACACATCGTGATTTTATTGGAAGCCCGGGGTATGTGAAACGGGTGATGATGAATATCCTGTCGAATGCGATAAAATATAACAGAGAAAACGGACAGATTTATATCAGCTGCATGGAGATTCCATCCGAACTGCCAGAAATGACGACAATGGAATTTGTCTGCCGGGATACAGGAATCGGAATGACTGAGGAATTCCAAAAATGTGTGTTTGAACCATTTGCACAGGAACACAAAGGAAGTCGCACAAAATTTGCAGGAACAGGCCTAGGAATGCCGATTGCAAAGAAGTTGGTTGAGAAAATGGGTGGAACCATTACTTTTGAAAGTAAAGAAGGTATGGGAACTACATTTGTGATTCGGGTTCCGTTTAAAATAGATTTGGATGCGGATAAAAGTGAAGAACAGAAGAATGTAGCAGAAAAATCTATAAAAGGACTGCATATTCTTCTGGTAGAAGATAATGAGCTGAATATGGAAATCACTGAATTTGTGCTTCAGAATGAAGGTGCTGATGTGACAAAAGCATGGAATGGTCAGGAAGCTGTTGAGCTATTCAGTAAAAGTGAATCTGGTGAATTTGATGCCATTCTTATGGACATCATGATGCCAGTAATGAATGGCTATGAAGCTACAAAGATAATCCGGTCTCTGGACAGAGAAGATGCAAAAATAATACCGATCATTGCAATGACAGCAAATGCGTTCACCGAGGACAGAATAAGAGCAAAAGAAGCAGGGATGGATGAACACGTTGCTAAACCTATTGATGTGGAATTACTGATAAAAGTAATTCATAAATTGGTGGAATATAATTAATATAGCAGTGTCAAATTAGCAGTGAGATATAGAAAAGGAGAACAAAAATATGACAATGCAGGAGTGATATGAAGATGCTTTCCGTAGTGCATACATACTGAAAATGGTTTGTCAGAATAAAGGCCTTTCTGCGTCTGATGCGCATCCCGGGACTGTATAAAAAGGTGTTAGGTATCTTTGCTGCGCAGACGCCAAAGCTCTTCGGAATTTCGGCGGGCTTCGAGGCAGATGCGGTCCGGACAACCGGCGGTGTGGCGCATCGATACCTACAGAGACACACGGGAGGCGCAGGTCATAGCGGAACTGTCCGGCAGCGAGACGGTGCAGTGCATCGCAGAGGAGATCGTCGGCCCGCTGCGTGCGCACGATGCCGCCTCCGGCATGGACTTGCTGGATACGTCGGTCACCTTTATCAAATGCAACTGCAATATCAGCCTTACAGTCCGCACCCTGTATATTCACCGCACATCCCTGCCTATCGGCTGGAAAAGAGTGAATCGGTCACAGGAATGTCGCTCAAAGATCCGTAGGATCTGTTCCTACTGAGTATCTGCACGCGGATGTACATGAAATATTGAAACGGATGGGTTGAGGCAGATCTGAACTTTTGCAGGAAGTGGCCTTGACAAAAGTATAAGTCTGTGTATAATATAACACTGTAATATAACACTGTTATGCGAGGGTGTCATGCAAAACAAGAAACAAACCACACAGGAGAAAATTTTGTATGCCGCCAAGGCAGAGTTTTTGGAAAAGGGCTTTCAGACAGCCTCTCTTCGCACTATTGTGAAGGAGGCTGGCGTTACCACCGGGGCACTGTATGGCTATTACGGCAGCAAGGAAGCGATTTTTGATGCGCTGGTAGAAGAGTGCTACACGCATTTTCTCTCCGCGTATCGGAATGCGCTGGATGACTTTGACCGGCTGCCAATCGAGCAGCAGCCGGAGCGCATGAGCACCGTCAGTCAGGCCTGTCTGGAGGAGCTTTTGTTCTATATGTTCAACCATAGGGAAGCGTTTCATCTGCTTCTTCTTTGTTCGGAGGGTACTCATTACAGCTCCATGAAGGAGGAGCTTGTCCAACTGGAGGTTAATGCCACCCACCGGTATTATCTTGTGCTGGAAAAGCTGGGTACGCCCGCTCCGCAGATCGACCCTCGGCTGGAGCATATTCTGGTCACAGGGCTGATGAACGCCTATTTTGAAATGATCATCCACGATATGCCGCTGGCCGATGCACAGCAGTATCTGCGTGAGCTTCACAGCTTTTACTCTGCCGGATGGCTGAAAATTATGGGGCAATAACGCTCCATATTTTTTGAACAGAAGTTAGCGTTCACTAACCATCGTTCTGCGCCCACGAATTAGATGAGCTTAACCACCCGGATATGGGAAGGCAATGCAAGCATCCTTCTGTATCATAGATCAAGTCTGAGCCAAGGAGGTATCATCTTGAAAAAGCAATCCAATTTATCCCGGCTGCTGGCTTATGCCGGGAGCTACAAAATCCTGACCTACTTTTCGTGGGTGCTGTCCGCCGCCGGTGCGCTGTTGGCGTTGGTACCGTTCTGGTACATCTGGCGCATCCTGGGGGAGGTCATTGAGGTCGCGCCGCAGTATGAAAACGCCGTCCATGTAACGCACTACGGCTGGATGGCAGTTATGTTTGCTGTTGCCGCTGTGCTGGTGTATATTGCGGGATTGATGTGCTCGCACCTTGCTGCGTTCCGCATCGCTACGAATCTGCGCCTTGCCATGACAAAGCATATTGCCACGCTGCCACTGGGGGCGATTGAGCAGTTTGGCAGCGGCAAGCTGCGCCGCACCATCTCGGAAACTGCCGGAGCGACGGAAACCTATCTTGCACACCAGCTGCCGGACAAGGCTAAGGCAATGGCAACGATTGCGGGGCTTCTGGCACTGCTGCTGATCTTTGATTGGCGGCTGGGGCTTTTGAGTCTTGTACCTGTGGCGCTTGCCTTTGCGGTGATGTCAAGCATGACCGGTAAGAAATTGCAGGACAAAATGACCCAGTATCAGAACGCGCTGGCGGATATGTCCAACGAAGCGGTGGAATATGTGCGGGGTATTCCCGTGGTCAAGACCTTCGGACAGACGGTATTCTCTTTCAAGAAGTTCAAGGGAACAATTGACAATTACGAGCGCTGGGTCATTGCCTATACGAAACAGCTGCGCTGGCCCATGACCTTCTATACACTGGCAGTCAACAGCGTGTTTGTGTTCCTAATTGCAGGAGGCTTCCTGTTCTCTCACGGCGGAGCGGATGGCAGCGTGCTGCTGAATCTGCTCTTTTACATCATTATCACACCGGTCATCTCCGTGACAATGACCAAGCTGATGTTTATGAGCGAGAACGGAATGATCGTGCAGGATGCCATCACCCGCATTGATAGCGTACTGGAAAGTCCGTCGCTTTCTCAGCCGGAAGTACCGCAGCATCCCAGGGACAGTTCTGTAACGCTGGATCATGTCACCTTCAGCTACGACGGCACAAAGAATGCCTTGGAGGATGTTTCTCTTTCCATCGGTTCTGGTCAGACGGTGGCATTTGTCGGACCCTCTGGCGGCGGCAAATCCACGCTGGCGGCACTGATCGCCCGCTTCTTCGACCCGCAGAGCGGTAGCATTTCCATCGGCGGCATCAATGTAAAGAACATCGACAAAAATGAGCTGATGGACACCGTTTCCTTTGTGTTCCAGAACAGCCATCTCATCAAGGGCAGCATTCTTGACAATGTCCGCATGGGCAAGCCGGACGCCACGGACGAGGAAGTTCTGGCGGCGCTCCGTGCGGCACAGTGTATGGATATTATTGAGAAATTTCCGGACGGCGTGCATACAGTCATCGGTTCGCAGGGCATTTACCTCTCCGGCGGTGAGACGCAGCGGCTGGCCATCGCCCGCGCTATGCTGAAAAATGCGCCGGTGCTGATTCTGGACGAGGCTACCGCCTTTGCCGATCCGGACAATGAGACAAAGGTGCAGGCAGCCTTCAATGCGCTGGCAAAGGGACGCACTGTTATCATGATCGCCCATCGCCTTTCTACCGTCGTAAACGCCGACCATATTTATGTGCTCAAGGACGGTCATCTCGCGGAGGATGGCAGCTTTGCGGAGCTGTCTGAACGCACGGGCAGCTTGTTCGGAACCATGTGGCGGGACTATCAGCAGTCTGTTCGGTGGAAAGTTGCAAAGGAGGCTTGAGCGATGATCAAATATTTACAAAGACGCTACGCACTCTCCCATAAGGGTGCAGTGGACAACATCAAGGGTATTTTAAGCTGTGCGCTGCAAAATATCTCCTTCATGCTGCCGGTGGGGCTGCTGTACTTGCTGGTGGGCGAGATCATGAACGGTACACTGACAACAAAGCGTATTCTGTTTTATATGACCGGCTGCATTGCGGCAGCGCTGTTCATTGTGGTCTGCACCCGGTTGGAGTATGACAACACCTATCTCGTCACCTATGTGGAATCCGGTGTGCGCCGTGTGAACCTTGCGGAAAAGCTGCGGAAGATCCCGCTTTCCTTCTTCGGTAAGAAAGACCTTGCCGATCTGACCTCCTCCATCATGAACGACTGCGCCGTGCTGGAGCAAAGCCAGTCCCACTTCGTTGCGCCCCTGTACGGCGCGATCCTCTCCACCACAGTCATCGCCGTGTCGCTGCTGTTTTTCAACTGGCGTATGGCGCTGGCTGCCATCTGGCCACTGCCTGTGGCGTTTGCCATTGTTGCGCTGGCCTCCGGCGTGCAGAAAAGGCTCTCCAGCAAAGCAATGGCGGCGAAGATCACCTGTGAGGACGGTATTCAGGAGTGCATGGAAACCATGCCAGACCTGCGTGCCAACAACGCAGAAGCCGGCTATCTTGCCGGACTGGAAAAGAAAATTCGTGCGGTGGAAGGACGACTCATCAAAAGCGAACTGGGAACGGCTGCCTTCGTAGTTTCCGCAGGACTTGTGCTGCGGCTGGGCATTGCCACCACTGCCCTTGCGGGCGCAGCTCTGCTGGTAAAGGGTGAACTGGATGTTCTGACATTCTTTATGTTCCTGCTGGTGGTGTCCCGTCTGTATGACCCGCTGGAGGGGACGCTGCAAAACCTTGCCGCCATCATCGGTACAAACACAAACATCGAGCGTATGAATGAGATTCTGGATTGCCCTGTGCAGACCGGCAGCGAAGAACTAACCAATCAGGACTGCGACATTGTGTTCGAGCATGTGGGCTTTTCCTACCAGAGCGGCGAAACGGTGCTGAAGGACGTGTCCTTTATGGCGAAGCAGGGGCAGGTCACGGCGTTGGTCGGTCCCTCCGGCGGCGGTAAGACTACCATTTCCCGTCTGGCGGCGCGGTTCTGGGACATTGATCGGGGCAGGATCACCGTGGGCGGCATGGATGTGTCGAAGATCGATCCGGAAAAGCTGATGAGCCTCTATTCCATCGTGTTTCAGGATGTAACGCTGTTTGATAACAGCATTCTGGAAAATATCCGCATTGGCCGAAAGGACGCCACGGACGAAGAGGTGATCGCGGCGGCAAAGTTCGCCAATGTGGACAAATTCGCCGAAAAGCTCTCTGACGGTTGGAATACCAACATCGGTGAAAACGGCTGCGAGTTGTCCGGCGGCGAGCGGCAGCGCATTTCCATTGCCCGCGCCTTCCTGAAGGATGCGCCGATCATTCTGCTGGATGAAGCCACTGCCAGTCTGGACGTGGAGAACGAAACAGCCATTCAGGAGGCACTTTCCCGACTTATTAAGAACAAGACTGTCCTCATTATCGCCCACCGGATGCGCACTGTCTCCGGCGCGGACAAGATCGTGGTGCTCAAGGATGGTGCAGTAGCCGAGCAGGGTTCGCCCGCACAACTGCTGCAAGAAGGCGGTATCTTCGCCCACATGGTGCAGCTCCAGACCGTGAGCCAGAGCTGGACACTCGCAAAAGCATAAATCCATTTGCAAAACAGGGCAAGAGCGCACATTTTATCCATGTGCGCTCTTGCCCCATTTGTTTTCTCACGTCTGCGGCGTTACGAATCATAAATGTACTGTCGGAACGTTGCTAAGCAAAGCCACTACTTTGTATCTTGTATAGTTTAGGAAGAAATGCTTAACAAAGAAAATACCCTTGACAAATCTCATCTCAGCGCACCCTGCTGGAGAAATATGCAAAAGAAAAAGGCTTTGAAATACCATCTTCCTTGCGGATGACGGCTACTCTGGCACGAACTTTGAGCGGCCCTCATGGAAAAAAAAGTGGAGATGATCGAAGCGGGACAGGTGGCGAACCTCATCGTGAAGGACGCCTCCCGCTTGGGGCGTGAATACCTTAAGGTGGGCTACTACATGGAGATATTATTTACTCATGCGTTTGTCATGGGGCTATGCTACTACCTTATTACCCGCTGCTTTATTTTTACTTATATGAAGAAGATAGGCGCATCCGAGTTGATGCCGTTGTTTTGCAAGTTGGATGAGGTGACGATCACACTTCAGCATGGCCTATTGCACTAAAAACAGACGCTGGCGAACGGTGGCGGGTATTGCGACTATTTTATTACGGAAAATAAAGAGTAAATTAAAAAGGGAATCTCCGGACGATTCTAGGGCGTTGGAGATCCTCTTCCTATTTATCACATTGTCGGTTGTAATATTTCAGTCCATTTAAAATATCCGGATTTTGAAAGGCAAGCTGCCGGAGAATGAGTTCATATAAACTGATCGGAATATATTTTTCTTCCTCTGGATCTTTAAAAGTTCTGTTTTGGATAATACGCAGGACAGGGCTGTCATCTGGGATCTGCTTTTTGCATCGCTGGATCCAGGAAAGCACGGCCAGATCTCTGGCCTGAGTCAGTTTTCCGTCTTCATCTTCTAACCCATATAAGGTAAAAAAGAGAAACGTATCCGATTCTGCGAGGTAGTAGGGCCGATGCCGCAAAAGGAACAGGGCATATTGTGGTTCCAAATACCAGCGGATAAAATACGCCGCGGCATAATACAGGATACATATACCTAAAAAACTGGTTTTTAACTGCGGATAGTAGCGAAAAAAACCATAGTAAGCCATGAGGCAGGCGATGATATAGGGGATTGTCAGGTGGAAGCGTTTCATCATACGGTTCGCCCTGGCTGCTGCCCGCAGCTCCTGTTTGTTTTTCGAAAGAACACTGTAAAACACTGGGGCATCCGGCAGGGGATGACCGTGATCATTATTTAAAAGCATCATTTATTTCTCCAGAAGTTTGAAAAGTCGGTCCACCAATGATGACAGGGAGGGCTGGAGCGGACTTACCGGGTCTTCATATAATGACAGGTAAGAATTATTATATTTCCAGACCTGGTCATAGTATGGCAGCGTTACAAGAACCGGAATGTGAAGAAGCGCCTCTATTTCCTGATCCGAGTACATCTGCGATTCTTTCCTGATCTGATTTGCGATCACATGCATGTGATCATAACTGATCTGCTTTTGGGTCAGCAGCCGACGAAAGCGCTGATTGTTTTTAATTGAGCACTCCGTATCATCTGTGACCAGCAGGGCCCGATCCGATAATTCCACGAGTTTCGCAGAAACATCCGTGGATGCCATATCGGTATCAATAAGAACCAGGTCAAAATAAGCCTTCAAAGAAGAAATGAGCTGTATGATCCGATTAAGAGGCAGAGGGTACGCTCCTTTCACCTGTTTGGCGGATAAAAGATGGATATTCCGACCGGGGACAGGCGTAAGATAGGGTTCCAGATCCTGCCAGGACAGAGGGGAAAGATCCCCTGTTTTGTGCTTAAACAGATATTCCATTGTACGTGTTGGAAGTATGCGGAAAAGTGTTTCCTGGGCAGGGCAGGAGAGGGCCATATCAACCAGACAGACGGAAACGTCTTTACTAAATGCAATCGCCAGTTCTTTGGTTAATGTGGAGGTTCCAACTCCCCCTTTGGCCGAAATAAGAGACATAACGGTATGACTTATATATTTTTCTGAATTCATAAAAATCCCCTTTTCAAATCTTAAGGATATTATATCTCAGGAGAGCGGTTCTGTCTAATAGTAAACCCGCTTCGCTTACCATAAGGCAACTTGTGATAATTTTTTTAAGCGGTATAATGCTTTTGAGATGAAAGTGGTCGGTGCCATTTAGAAGTAATGGAATGAAAATTATATGTAAAAAGGGCTGCAGCGTAAAAAGCGCATTGCAGATAGTGTCAGAATATATTGAGAAGAAGGGGCTGGAGTATCCTCTCATAAGCGGGGATTTGGAGATAGAAATCTCTTAGAAAAATCAAAAAGGGGAAGAATACCCGGGCAATAATCAGACGGTGTACTTTGATGAAAAGGAACTCCCTTTTCGGAATTGTGTGCCCACTGAAAACGAGCCTATAAACATGCATTCACAATGCATAAAAACACGTTCCGGCTATTTCCCACACATTGAAATATACACTTAGATAACGTATAATACGAAATATATTTTGGGGAGGATTATGACCATGAAAAAGAAATTATGCAGTATTGTTTGTCTTTGCTACTTTGTTTCAATTATGTTATGTGCATGTGGAAGAAAAGAACAGGGGAATCCTATTAGATTGCCAGCGAGAGAGGATATTGTATCGATTGGTGTCTCTGACGGTGACAAATATGCTATGTCACCTAACACTGAAGGTGAAGCTACGGAGTTTATTGATGAATTTTTATCTATGCTAATGGATATGGAAACAACCAGTCAGCAATCAATCAATGATGAACCGGTCAACAAAGATTCTATTACGATCAATATAAATTGTGATGGGGCGGCAGGAACTACTCTTTTTTACTATGTAGATAAAGGAATCGAATATGTAGAACAGCCATATCAAGGAATTTATAAACCAACGCCTGCTTTAGGTAATTGTATAACTGAAATGCTTGCTTCGGCAGATAATAGACCGCTAATGGTAACATTTCAGGCATCGGTAATTGAAACGAATCATGATTCAATAATAGTAAAACCGGTAGATGGTTCTTTGGAACTTGATTCAGCAGATAAGTTTTATATATCAAACGAAGAGAACCTTGAATTACAAATTGGAGATTTCGTAGAAATTAGCTATAACGGAGAAATAATGGAATCATATCCTGCACAATTAGGAGAGGTTTATAAAATTACCGTGATAGAACAGACAGAAGCAAATGCCATGTGGGATAGAATACCTATGGTAAGAATAGATGGTAAATTATACTACGATACAGGGAGAGAAAGCATCATGGATGCACGTTGTGGCACTATGGATGGAGAAATAACATCAACTGTCGATGGAACTGAAATACCAACAGAAGATAATCAGTCTAATTTTGGAAGTGGATTTGGTTATCAGTATGGGGCAGACGATACAATAGAAATTTATATGAATGAAAAGTGGTTCGTCTTTGAATACAGAGAAGAATCTGAATGAGAGAATAAACGATAGATGAGTCAAATTAAATTCAAAAGGCTGTCTCAATAAAGGGATAGCCTTTTTTCAATTCTCAGCCTAAATTTTCTCAATATTCAGTAGGCAAAATCCAAGATACAGTTGCTCAAATTGCTCGAAAAATTAAGAAATGTATGAATATACACTAAAATTGGGGAAATGAACAGCGGGAACACTTTTCCGAAAAGGGAGAAAAGGAATTGGAGCTTCTTCAGCGCCATGAGAAAACACCGGATTATTATAATATCGATGCATTGACGGGCCTTTATAACCGAGGAAAGTATGAACGGGATATCCGTATGTTTTAGGCTACAGGGTATGAACGGCTGACCTGTGTTTATATGGATGTGGTAGGACTTCATGAAGTCCTTGCCCACGAACGCGCCCGAAAAGGCAGCCAGGACATCACGCAGGAAATTGAAATCTACTTCAATTTTTTGGAACGTTATATCCCACCATCCTTGCAACCGGTTCTTTTATCCACGGAGGAACAGGAAGAACTGCGGAAAAAAGAAGAACGCAACACCGTGTAAATCCAAGGCGGCATATAGGAGGATTGCCGCCGTGTCTATTTTTGCCTTTTTTCACAGTACTCATGATCTGCACAAGCTAAAAAAAGCCTGTTCCCAGCAGCGGAGCAATTCGGTAAGAAGTATGCACTATACCATGTAGCTAAACAGCAAAATATATTCCCTGACGCTCGTATGGCATTATACCGTCCGGGCGCTTTTTTGTCTCTATGGAGCCGTAACATCGGGTCAGCATGGCCCGAACTTTATCCCGGTGCCGTTTCCCGCCACCCCATTCAGATTTACCCAAAAAATCTGAATGGAGGAAAGGCAGATGGAAGTTACCATCAATTATAACGGACAAGCTGTGACCGTGGAGGTCACGTTGGAAGTCTATGAATTTCTTGACCGGGTCGATCACAAAACGGAGAACCTGTTCCATGAACAGCGACGGCGTTGGGATGGCCGGGAGTTTGATGAGTACATCATTACCACCGAGGGTGTAGGGGCCTACGGCGAAACGCCGGAGAAATACCTTTGCCGCGTGGAAACGCTACATGAGCTGATGGCTGTTCTGGACACCTGTACCGAAGCCTAGCGCAGCTGGTTCCTGCTCTATGCGCTTGACGGACTGAGCCTTGCGGAGATCGGTATGCTATGTGGCTGCTCCAAAGTGGCTGTGTATCACCCTTGTGCGTGCCTATGTGAAGGACAACTTTGTAGACAAAGGAATGTGTGCTGACTTTGCTATCCATGACAAGGGAACCGGCAACCCTCATGTCCATATCATGCTGACGCTCCGGCCTCTGAAAGAAAATGGACAGTGGGGCGCAAAGTGCCGCAAGGCATACGATCTGGACGAGAATGGACAGCGTATCCCGGATGGGAAAGGCGGCTGGAAAAATCACAGAGCGGATACGTCCGACTGGAACGATAAAGGAAATGTGGAGATTTCGTGGGCAGCGTGGGCGGCCTACACCAATCGGTCGCTGGAATCTGCCGGCAGACCGGAGCGCATTTACCATCGCAGCTACAAGCGGCAGGGCATTGATAAGATTCCCTCTGTTCATCTAGGGACAGCTGTCAGCCAAATGGAAAAGCGCGGCATCCGTACCGACAAGGGGGCGGTAAACCGACAGATCGCTGCCGACAACAAGCTGCTGAAAGAAATCAAAGCCCGCATTACCCGTCTTTATCGCTGGTCGAAAGCCGAAACGGAAAACCACAAACGCAGCAAAGCAGCTTGACCGTCTTGTGGGAGACCCAGCAGCAGTTGAACGCTCCCCGCACCCGCACCGGCAAAATCCGGACTTTGCAGGAAAACGCTGCACTGTTCAGCTTTTTGCAGGCAAACGGCATCCAGTCTATGCAGCAGCTCCATGAAAAAATCGCTGATATGAACAGCTGTTACTATGACCTGCGGGGAAAGATCGTCAAGGCCGAGCGCCGGATCGCTACCCTTACCGAGCGAGGGGAGATGTGGGAACAGTACAACCAGTACAAGTCCATCCACAAGCAGCTTGCCAAAGTAAAGCCGGAAAAACGGGAACAGTTTGAGCAGCGCCACAGCTGGGAACTGATCCTCTATGACGCAGCGGCCCGGTATCTGAAAGAACTGAAAGACAGCGGCGAGGGGATCACCCAGAAGGCATGGCAGCGTGAGATCGACCAGCTGACCGCTGGAAAGCAGACTGACACGCTTGCCATGAAAATCCATGCGGGAAGATTTGAAAGCAGTGGAACGGCTCCGCAAAACCGCCGAGCAGCTGTCCCGACAGGAACGGGACAGCTGCTCGGCCGGGAGCCGGAGCGGTAAGGGCTACCGTATTTTGGCGTACCCCTGTCAAGTGCGTCGCGTTTCACGACATACTTTTGCACACAGAAAAACCGCCGTACAGGTTTCCCCATACGGCGGCAGACTGTTTATTTGCCGAACAAGTCGCTGTGTGTGCCGGTGCGGGCCAGCGTCAGCACCAGAACATCATCTTCTATGCGGTAGACAAGCAGCCAGTCCGGGAGAATATGACATTCCCGATGGCCTGCCCAATCACCGGACAGGTCATGGTCACGGTTCTTATCCGGCAGCGGCTCGCCCATCGCCAGCAACGCTACGATCTGCTCCAGCAGCTCAATCTTCAAGCCACGCTTTATTGCTCGTTTGTAGTCTTTTTTGAAACTGGTCGTGTACTTGACGGTATATTTGGTTTCTTTCATCTTTTCAGGTCAGTAAATAACTCGTCAAGGTCATTGTAGCCCTTTACAGACGGGTCTTTTGCAATCCTTTCCGCTTCCAGCATGGCAGCAACCGTTTCTTTGTTCGGCTGTTCTAGCCTTACTTCAAAGGGAATGCCGCCTTCACGAAGCGACTGGCGCACAAAGATGTTAAACGCCGTAGTCAGGTTCATGCCAAGTTCAGTAAACAGTGCGTCCGCCTGTGCTTTCAAATCTGCGTCCATGCGGATACTGATGTTTGTGGTATTTCCAGCCATACGATCAACCCCTTTCTGCTGGCAATTATAGTATATGCCATTTGCACGAAGAAAACAATACTTTGCACGAATATTTAACAATAAATTCATTCAAGGAGGATGAAACTCTATGATTGAGATTACCGCAGAAATCCGGGCGTTCATCTAGCTTTTATCCAGATCACTTTTCTTTCGAAGTTTTAGGCTCTTGCAAAATCACCTCCGAGCATGTTGGAAAGGTATGGATCAGCTCCATAGCGTCCTTCCAGATACTGCTTATCGTAGGCCGCGGTATTTTTGACGCGGTCGTTATCTTCCCCACGGATTTCATGCAACGAATAGAGTTCGCTTTCGTGGGAAGCATTCTCCGCGGCAAACCAGATCTCGTCACGGCGGAATATGGTATTTTTTAAAGTATACATATCATGGGATGTGAATAAAAGCTGGGCCCCATATTTGTTGATCTCTTTATTTTTGAACAAGGAAATGACATAGCGCAAAAGCTTCGGATGAAGCTTTGCATCCAGCTCATCAATGATCACCATGCGTCCTTCTCTGAGGGCAAGCAAGATCACCGGAAGGGCCGCGATAAGTTTCTTGGTTCCATCGGATTCCTGGGAGAATGGCAATTCATATTCCTGGGAAGATAACGTGCGCTGCATGAAGAGCTGCTTTGTATCTTCATCATAGCGGTACCCGGTGATATCAATATCCATATCATTTAAAGCGCGGATGAACTGCTCCTTATATGGCGCATCTTTGGCTAACAGAATCTGATGTTCCACTACGGGATTTGCATAGCTGCGGATAATGCAGCTTTCAAACCATGTAATAACCTCGCTGATGACCGGAATGTCATAGTTAATGGCCAGGAAAGAAAGATACGGCATCTTAGGGTTAATGCTGGTGTTCAGGCTTTTTTTATTAATCGTATAGCCAAGGGAAATGCTGTCAGCCTCACGTTCAAAAAGCATGGCAGTTTTCTTCCCGGTGACAGCTTTTCTGTAAAGGGATTCCGATATAACCTCATCATTTTTTAAGGCGAGATAGTAGCAGTATTCATTCTTCTCAATCCTGAAAAATAGCCGGAATTCGGTCGGTTCATTTTTGGAAATCTCATCAAACAGAAAGGGAACTGCATCAATTTTCTGCTGGAGGATGAAACCCTGTCTGTTTTTCCTTAATTCATTCACCGGTTTTACGACCGTAGAGATGACGCAAGCAAGCGCCTGCAGCAGGTTTGACTTTCCACCGCCATTTGGGCCATAGACGACATTAACTGGCAGAAGATCAGAGGCAGAAGTCTCAGTGATCAGTGTATTTTTGAATTCAGGAAGTACTGCAGCCTGATAATCTAAAGTAGTTTCATTTTTGTAAGATTTAAAATTTTGAAAAGTGAACTGGCATAACATGATTGGAAGCCTCCTTTCCCTTATAGTATAACCACAAAAAATCAAAATATCAAATTATATATTCGATATAAGAAAATAAATTTATGAAATAGATTATAAAACGATGATTTTACGACTCTTTACGATCTTATTCATACGTCAGATAGCCATAAAAAAATTAATGAAAAATTTTTAGAGCTTTGAAACTTTTCAGGGTTTCAATACGTCTAATTAGTGTAATTAAAAAAAATCAAATCTATTTAGTTTGGAGGCTTTATTATGAAAAAAAGAAATCTTATTGCAGTTTTGATGATGACCGCGGCTTTGGCTGCTGGATGCGGTGCCAAGGCTGACACAACCACAGCAGCGCCTACCCAGGCGGAAACGACCAAGGCAGAAACAACGCAGGCAGAAACTACCCAGAGCGAGACAATTCAGTCTGAATCGCAGAAAACAGAGGAAAAAACGGAATCTGTGACAGGAAAGATTGAGGAGATCAAGGATTTTATGTTCACGATTGAAAGCGATAAGGGTACCTATGCAATGACATTCGATACCGCACCGGAAGGCTTATCAGATGTTAAAGAAGGAGATGAGGTAACGGTAACCTATACGGGAGAGCTCAGCGAAGTGGATGCGTTTACAGGAACCATTATTTCTGTGGAGAAAGCAAATTAATGTGATGAGAAAACGCTTCAATTTATCACTGGATGCCAGGAATATTCCTAGGCCCGGCTGGGATATGTATTGAAGATTTTTAGCAAAGAATTACGGCCAAAAATCCGCTGCTATATGGAAATCATGCAACAGCGGGTTTTTGGCCGTTTTTTATATGGCCGATAATGTTCTACACTAAAATATATAGGATGTGTATGAATGCTGAGATAATCATATGTATTTATTTTCGCCATATGCAAGCAGATATCTCTAAATTTTCATTGCTCCCTCGGCTTTTTCATTGAATAAGAGAGTGCATTGGCTGTATAAATTCCTTGATTGCCGGCGCATCAGCGCCGTTTTTATTTTCTTTTCCATTTATCTTTCTATTTATCCATTGAGTGAGCCGCCTGATGGCGGCAAACGCCTGACGGCGCGCGAACAAATTAGGAGAACCTAGTGGAGAAATATTTTTTCGAGAGGTCAGGAAAATAGCGGGAGAGAAGGAAGTTGGGTTTTGGAATTGCATATGGCGAAATTAAATACATATAATTTATCTACACTACTCTCTTTCAGATATGAGGCGGCATTATTAAGCAGAAAATATATCAATACCTCTCTCATGATGCCACATTTCCTTGCTATCTTTGCGATTTTGCAGTAGAATGAAGAAGCACTTAAATTCATACTATCTAAAAAAGTAATCGTTCTCGTTGCTGAGTCGATTACTTTTTTATAAGTAAGCAATGCCATATGTTGTGTTATTTCATCTATTCAATCATTACACATACCTCATTGGAGATTTTAAAGAAGTAAAGAAAGCCTGGATTACTAATTCTTCCAGGCTTTCTTTACTTCTTTTATGGAGTCGAAAATATAAGTTGGAGTGTACGTGTGAATCATAGTATCTGTTTTTTTCGCTTCACCGGTTAGTACCAGGACTGTCTCTACCCCGGAAGCGTTCCCGCATGCAATGTCAGTGTAAAACCTGTCACCCACTATCACGGTTTCCTCTTTGGAAAACGGATTTTCCCGGAGCGCAATATCCACCATATCGGTAGAAGGTTTTCCTATATAATGTGGTACCTGGCCTGTGGCATTAGTAATCATCTGACATATGGAGCCGCAGTCTGGTACATAGCCAAATGGGACCGGGCAGACCAGATCCGGGTTGGTGGCCAGGAAGGTGACAGAACGGGTCTGCAGGATGCGGCAGGTGTCAGTCAGCTTCTTGTAGGTAAGTTCGCTGTCGTAGGCAACCAGCACAAAAGAAATATCCTGAGTGTCCGGATCCGTGGTGACGCGGATTCCATGTCCTTCAAGTTCTCGGATCAGTGATCGTGTTCCAAGTGTATAGATACTCTTTCCAGCTGCGTGTTTCCGCAGCCAGATGGCAGAAGCGGTGGAGGCAGTTACAAAATTCTGTGGATCGGTTGAGACACCCATCTGACGGAATTTTTTGATGTAGTCCGCAATGCTTTTGGTGGAGTTATTGGTAATGAATACAAACTGCCCGCCGCGCTCTTTAATTTCCTGAAAGAATTCCGCCGCTCCAGGCAGCAGGACATCGCCCAAGGCCACGGTTCCGTCAATATCAAATAAGAAGAGTTTCTTTTCGGAAAGCATAAGCTACCTCCGGATTTGCTCCAGAAGCCAGGAAATGTCTTCTTGGATTCCGGATTCATCATCTGCTACATCCGGGCTGTATTCCAGAACCAGATCTGCGTTTGGAGTCAGTCTCTGATAATCAGACAGAAACAGGGGAAAATCCAGGGTCCCGTGGAAAATCCGCTGATGGCTGTCGTGAACACCGTCATTGTTATGAAGATGGTAAGCCACGATCTGATCCTTTAACGCTTCCATGGTCTGCGCCAGGTCCCAACCGTTGGCGTAAGCATGACCGATGTCGATCAGCACCGGATAATGTTCTTCCCTGCAGAGCTGGATAAACGCATCCTGGTCAAACAGCATGTTGCCGCGGTCCAGGACACCGGCATTCTCCACCACCACCGGGATCTGGTGCGGCTTGAACAGCTCCGCAATTTCCCTATAGTTTTCTCTGGAAACACGGATCATCTCTTCCCGGCGTTCTTCCGTCACCGGGATGTTGTTGTGATGAAAGACCAGATACTGGCTTCGAAGGCGCACACAGTAAGGCAGAGTTTGGCGGATCAGGTCCATGGAGTGCGCATATTCCGGGGTGCCGGGGGCTGCGCTGTGCTCGGTTTCATAGTACGGGCCATGGAAACTAACTGGGATTCCTTCAAACTCCGGCAGGCAATGAAGAAGCTCTTCCTCATAGCAGTCTGCGTCAAACATGGGGAACAGCTCGACGCCAATCTGACCACGGAAGGCATGTAAATGCGGGATGACCCGGGCAAGCTGACCCGGTTTATACACATTGGTACTGACCAAAAGATTCATGATATTTACCTCCTGTTTTCTGGTTTTTATTCTGGGCATCCGGCATGAAAAAATCCAGGGCTGCATTCAGACGGCGGATTTCTTCCGGATATCCAAGGGACTTCTCGCTCTGGGCATCAAACAGATGCAGTTTGCGGAAATCAATATTGATGAAAATGTTTTCGCCTGGGCGCGGGACCGAGTCGTTGCAGATAGCAATCAGCTCGCTCTTTTCACCCTTGACATCAATATAAACGCCGTAGCGGTTGCCATAGTCCTCCACGTATTTTACGGTTCCACAGATGGAAGTTTCCGTTGGACGGCTGCTTAAGACTGCATGTTCCGGGCGGATGCCGACGCAGTATTTTCCGGATGGACAGGCATCTGCGATCGGACGCCACATCGGCTCCAGTCTGATCATCTGGTCTCCGATGGAGAGATTGCCGTTTTCATACTGGCAGGATATGATGTTCATGGACGGAGAGCCAATGAAGCGGGCACAGAAGATGCTTGCCGGCATATTGTATACATGGCTTGGCGTGTCCAGCATTTCCATATTTCCGCGGTACATGATGGCAACACGCTGTCCCACGGTCATGGCCTCAATCTGGTCATGAGTGACATAAACCATGGTCGGACGGTACATCTCGTGGATCTTGACCAGTTCTTTTCGCGCACGCAGGCGGAGCTGTGCATCCAGGTTGGAAAGCGGTTCATCCAGAAGAAAGTAGTCAGAGCGTTTTACGACGGCACGGGCCAGGGCAACACGCTGGCGCTGTCCACCGGAAAGATCCTTCGGCTTACGGTCTTCCAGACCTTTAAGCTGCAGCATTTCCAGTACTTCCTCCAGGCGGTGGTTAATCTCAGCCGCTTCCATTTTGTGAGCCTTTAAGCCGTAGATGATGTTGTTTTTTACGGTCATATGCGGGAAAAGGGCGTAGTTCTGGAATACCATCGACACGCCGCGGTCTCCGCAGGCAACATTGTTGACTACCTGGCCGCGCATATGCAGGGAACCGGAGGTTATATCCTCCAGACCGGCAATCATGCGCAGGGTGGTGGACTTTCCGCAGCCGGACGGTCCAAGCAGAATCAGCCGCTCACCTTCCCGGATTTCCATATTCAGATTATTGACGATCACATTTTTTCCGTATGCTTTTACGACGTGTTCAAAAACGATATTATTCATAAGTCCTCCTGACAGATTAGCCTTTTACGCCGGATGCGGCAAAGGTGTTGATGATATAGCGCTGGAAAATGAGATACAGAGCCAGCGGAATGATCATGGTGATGACGGATACGGCCATGGCAATGGTAAATTCGGTGCCGCCCTCGGCGCTGATGTACATCTGGAGCGCCAGGGAAAGCGTGTAGTTTTCCTTGCTCTTTAAGATGAGAACCGGCCATACATACTCGTTCCAGGAATTGATAAAGAAAATGATCCCGGTTGTGAGAATGGACGGGCGCACCAGCGGAAGGATGATATCGCGCATGATCTTGAGGCTGCCGATGCCTTCCATCCGTGCAGCCTCAATGAGGGCCTTCGGAATTCCGCGCATGGCCTGGCGCAGCAGGAAGATACCTAAAACATCCGCAAACTGCGGAAGTGCCACGCCCCAGATGCAATCCCGCAGACCGAGTTTTGAAATCATCAGGTAGTTTGGGATCATGGTCACGGTGAACGGGATAAACATGGTGCTCAGCATGATAAAGTAGAAAAACTGTTTTCCCTTGTAATCAAAATAAACAAAGGAATAGGCGGCAAACAGGCTGGTAATGGTTTTGAATGTGGTAACGGATGCCGCGATCAGAAATGTATTTAAGGTTATCTGGACAAATGGCAGTTTTTCAAATACATGCCGATAGTTTTCCAGAGTCGGGTGAGACGGAATGATCTCAAAAATGGTATTAAACGCGTCCTGCAGAGTCTTGAAGGAGTTGGACAGAGCGAACACGATGGGAACCAGCATGAGGAAGACGATGGCACCCAGGATCATGTGCCAGCCAATTTCCGAATGATTGTTAGTTTTCATAGTAGACTCCCTTCTCCACAAATTTAAATTCCAGAAGTAAAAGGACAATGAACAGCAGCATGGTCAGAATGGAAATGGCCGATGAGGTGCCGGTCCGGTACAGGGTAAAGGCCTCGTGGTAGGAAGCGTAGATCAGGTTGGAACTGGCGTAGTTCGGTCCGCCCTGGGTAATGACCTTGATGGGGGTGAACACATACTGGAGTCCCTGGACAATGGTGGTGATGAACACGTAAATTCCGGTGGCGGAGCTCATGGGCACAATGATGTCCAGAAAGATTTTCCACATGGGAACCTGATCCAGCCGTGCGGCCTCAATAACTTCCTGGGATACGCCGGAGACACCGGCTAAAATATTGATGAAGTTGTAGCCGAAGGTCTTCCAGGTGGTGATGATGCAGAGCACGGCAATGACCCATCCGTCGGTTTTGGACCAGAAGGGCATCTGGATGCCGAATTTACCGAGAATGATGGCCACCGGTCCGGAAATCGGGTTTAAGATCCAGGTATAGAGGATGGAGCCGACCACCAGGGAGATGACGCTGGGAAGGAAGAACACAGCCTTGTAAAAACTCTTTCCATGCCGGATCACGGCGGAGAGGATAAAGGAGAGAATATAGGGCAGCACAAAGTTCAGGACCAGCAGAACCAGAATGTAAGCAAGGGTATTGCCCAGAATCTTAAAGGTATTCGGATCCCGGAATACGGCAATGTAGTTGTTCAGACCGACAAATTTTTTTACAGGCTTTACCATGTTCCACTCAAAAAAGCTTAAGTAAAAGGTATAAAGGAGTGGGTAAAACATAAAGACTGCGAACACGGCCAGGGACGGGATCAGAAACAGATAGCCCAGAATCGTTTGTTTTTTTGTTTCTTTATTCAAGTGATTACCTCCGTAAATTCAGGAAAACCGGTACCTTCCCGTGAGCAAAAGGGAAAGTACCGGTCTGCATCTGGAATGTCAGCTTACTGTGCGTCTAACAGGGCATTGATGGCATCCTGGGTGGAAGTCATACCCTCCTCGGCAGTTACCTGTCCACCGAAGATCTGATCTCTCATATCCAGGAGCATCTGCTCAGCCTGAAGACCTGCATCACCCGGGAAGGATGTCCAGGAAACCACGCCGTCCATCTGCTCAATGGCAGCCTTCATCATCTCATTTTCAGCCAGGAAGGATTTCAGTCCGTTCTCTGCGTCTGCAACATCCTTTCTTGGCGGTACATAACCGGTTCCGATGGTCCATGCAGCCATGGATTCCACGCTGTACAGGTATTTCTCAAACTCCCATGCGGCTTCCTTTTGCTCATCGGTCTGTGCGGTGATAGCTAAGAAGCATCCGCCTGCCGGAACTTTACGCGGGCTGCTGCCCCAGGTCGGGGATTTTACGGTAGCGACATCGAACTGCGCGCTCTTCTGAACGGATGCGCGTCGGGCAATGGTGGTGTAGAGCATTGCGCAGTTGCCATCAATGAAGCTCTGGCAGCCTTCATCCCAGGAAACATGGAGAGCGGCACCGTCCTTGATGAGGTCAGCAACCATCTGCATAGCCTGAATGCCTTCCGGGCTTGCGAAGCTTGCCTGGATCTTGCCATCTGCGGTCTTGGTCAGCATGGAAGTGTTATTGCTCTCGATGAGTCCCTGCTGTGCCCAGAAATCTGCTGGCTCCTGCATATAGAAACCATATTTTCCGGTCTTTTCCTGAACAGTTCTGGCAAAGGAATCAACTTCTTCCCAGGTCTTCGGTCCCTCTTCGGAAAGCCCTGCTTCCTTCAGCAGATCGCGGTTGATGTAGAGGACCGGGCTGCTTAAAGAATACGGTATTCCGACCTGTACGCCATCGCTGTTGACGGCCAGATCCAGGACGTTTGGCAGAAAATTGTCGGTCAGGAAGGTTTTGTCAGAAGCATCATACTGGTCGATGATCTCCTGTGGGGAGGTGTAGGAAAAGTTGTTGGAAAAATAATCCAGGAAAGCCCAGCCGATCTGAACCAGTGCCGGGGTATTGCCGGTAGCGGCTTCAGCCTGCAGGTTCTGCATCAGTCCCTTATACATATCCGGGTTATATTTAGCAACAACTTCAATGTGGTCATTGTTCTCATTAAAGTTTTTTACCAGTTCATCTACGGTCAGTCCGCCCTGGTTCTCTGCATTACAGTGCCAGTACTCGATAACGGTTTTGGAACCATTGCCGGAAGCGGTGCTCTCGGCGGAAGTGGTGGCTTCGGAAGAGGCGGAACCTGCTGTGGTATCTGCGGAAGTAGACTGACTGGCTGAACCGCATCCGGTCAGAGAGATCATGGCACCAGCCATGCAAAGTGCTGTGAGACATTTTAGATTTTTTTTCATAATGTTTTTCTCCTCGTGTTAGTCTGGCAATAGGATTGGTTATGTGTTTAACAGTTTCCGATTATAGTGTTTTAAGGCCTTGACATCTATCATGAAACAGTAAAAACATTGTAAGTTTTTAAACAAGAAACTAGGAAAAATGCAAATAATTGTTAAGTATGTTAATTCTAAGAAAAATACCAAATTTGGTAGTTTGGAATTTTTGAGTTTAGTGGAATGTTAAGATTAGGGAACGGGCAATAGATTATTTCCGCAAAACACCAATATCATCAGCATCGAGTACGATGATAATGAATACGGATTTTCTTCGATGTGAGAGTTCGGAAAAGATTGGATTAAAGATTCGATTCTTATACTGCAGTCAAAATCAAATATTCGGAGAAATCTTCTGATTTTGACTGTTCTGGGGAAATTCTAATAATTTGAGTTCTAATCTTCAGTTTGATATTTTTGCACTTGTGTAATAAACCATTCTGTGATAAGTTGTATCTATCTGCACTTTCCATACTTAGATAATGGGGATTTTTTCATGTCTCAAGAATACATTACCTTTACAATCGGCCAGAAAAAGAATATTGCCCTGATTGCTCATGACAACGAAAAACAGAAACTGATTGCATGGTGTAAAGAACATAAAGCTGAGCTGGAGAAGCATAATCTTTACGGAACAGGTACAACGGCCCGCATGATCACGGATCAGACTGGACTTACAGTAAAAGGTTATAACAGCGGCCCATTAGGTGGAGACCAACAGATCGGTGCTAAGATTGTGGAGGGTGTCATTGACTTCGTGATTTTCTTTTCGGATCCGCTGACAGCGCAACCTCATGATCCAGATGTAAAAGCCCTGATGAGGATTTCCCAGGTCTACGATATTCCAATGGCCGTCAATAAATCCACTGCGGATTTTATGATTACATCCTGTTATATGAATCGTGATTACAAGCATGAAGTAATCAATTTCAAACAGCATATTGCAGATCGGGCAGAAACACTGTAGGTACCTGCCTGAGCCACGCAATGAGACCGGTCCGTCACGCCGGTCTTATATTTTTCTTTATCTGAGATATGCTGTAGCCTGGGTCATACATTTTAGCTGTTTCTGTTGCTTCTGAAGAGCTCATTCAGGAGCCAATTCCAATACTTTTTCCCTTTCAGAATGCCCGTATATGAAAAATTTGAACCGCTTTGGTTCATTTCGGGGAAAAAGAATGGCACCGGAACCGAAACTCCGATGCCTGTACATTTTCCTGTTTCATTTTGCGCCGTTAATCCTCTAATTCCCGGTCTATGAATTTTGCGGTTTTTAACACAAACTGAGCCACCTATTCTTTTGTCCAATCTTCAACTTCTAAGTCATCAACTCGGAAGAACTCTCTGGTATTATTTGTCACAAGAACCACCCCTTCTGATCTCGCATGACCGGCAATCAACATATCCATCGGACCAATTGGTGTTCCCTTTCGTTCAAGGTCTGCACGAACCTTTCCGTATTCTTCTGCAGCATAATTGTCAAACTGAAGGATAGAAATAGACGACAAAAACAATGTAATTGCTACACGGTTGCGTTCCACCGCCTGACTCTTTTCCACTCCATGCATCAGTTCTCCATAAGTAATGGACGAGATACACATATCGTCTGGATCATGCTTCAGAAAATTTTTTATGACTTCGGGCGGCTTATGCTTGATTGCATAGATACAAATATTAGTGTCCAGCATATACTTCATAGAGCTTCACGCTCCTGTACCGCAGGCTGTTCTCTGCCATCACTCATGAAGTCATCCGAGAACAGTTCCAAGCTGTTCAGGAAAGCGGACCACTTGTTTTCCTTCGGCATCAGAATAACAATATCACCGACCTTATTAATCGCCACTTCATCACCATTGAAGCGATATTCCTTCGGAAGTCGAACCGCTTGGCTCCGACCATTTTCAAATAACTTTGCAGTCATCATAGTAATGCACCTCCTTATATTATTAGTATATATCATGGTATATATTTTGTCAAGTTATTCTCTGCATTTCCAGGGATTTCGCTTTTAGCACTGTATATTTATAAATAGTGCCCCTCCAACACTATTTTTCTTTTGCTTCCTGAATAGCTGAATGCAAACAAAGTTCCCCCTTAGCTCGTTTCAAGGTGCCTGTTTTTATTTTTCCACTGACATATTATCCGCCTTTTTCATACAAGATACATTTTACTTTTTCCAACAATAGCTCATCACAAAACTTCCGGTTTACACTTTTTCGGCTGTTCACACTTTCTTTAAATACAACGATACGGCAATTTCTGAAGAACTCCTTCCTGAGTCCATTCCAACATTTTTTTGCTTTCCGAATGCCCGTATATGTAAAATTTGATAATTCTGCCCAATAAACAGAAATATGTAAGAAATTGTTAATCTCATCTTTATTGTCAGATATTCCTATTATTTCTATAATGAAAGTAAATACAAAATTGGAAATTCGCCTGTTTTCCGGAAAGGAGATGACATGATGAAACAAAAGAAGCGAGTCTGGTGGTCCTTTGATTTATGGGAGGCAAATGTATTTGAACAGTACTTGGAAGAAATGGCAGCGCAGGGCTGGTTTCTGGAGAGCGTTGGCGGTTCTGTCATGAAATTTCATAGAGCAGAACCTGCAAAGAGAAGATATGCAGCCCTTCTGGTTCCGGGAAGTTCTTCCCTCACAGGCGCGGACAGCTGGAAAGCAGAGCAGTTCCGTAAGCAGTGCCAGGAAGCCGGCTGGAATTTTGAATGCAGCGGTACTTTCTGGCAGATTTTTTATACGACGGATGATGCAGTGGAGCGCACAGGGGACATGACCGAAGAAAAGCAGTTCCTGATCCAGAAGTCACTTTCCTGGACCTGGTCGGTGAAACTTTTCTATCCTGTATTGATTATCTTAGAAGCATGGGCGATATACCGATACATACAAAACCCTGGGAAAATGTTTTCTGATCCGCTGCAACTCCTTCTTACGCTTCTTATGGTTGGGATCTGTGTTTTCTGGACAGTAACATATGTCCAGCTGTATCGATGGGTCAAAAGGTATTCCAGGGTTTTCAAAAACGATGAAACCTTTCCTAAAATGGATCTGCATCGAAAGATGAATTTTAAAAAGCATGTCATAATTTTTGATGGTATCCTGATACTGGGAGTTCTAGCATTGACATTTTCTTCTTCCATGAGGGCCTTGGCCGGTTTTATGATTTCTTCTGTACTTATTGTAGTAGTTTCATTTATTGTGAGAAGCTGGATTCGGAATAATGGAAGCGGTGATAATCACGATGACTGGATGGGATACCTGGTTGGTGTCACTGTGCTCTGCATGGTTACCATTCCCCTGTGTAATGCTGCCGCATCACATTTTCTGGGAGAAGAAGAGGCGGACATCGATAAAAAGCAGACCATATTTGCAAGCTGTCAGAATGATGAATTTAAAATAAATGGCTCTGGAACGCCGGTAGGCGTTACCATATACACAAGCCCCATCCCATGGATCATTCGCAAAACCAGCGAATGTTATCCGAAAGATATGTCAGATTGGTGGGACCAGATAGAGCAGAAGTTACCGGACGAAATGGAACATCTTTCAAATGGTATGGAAGTGGCCTGGTACCGCTATATGTTCCAGAAAGATGAAACTAATCCGGATCCAGAAAGCAATGCTTCCGTGAATAAGGAGGAACCTGCTCTGGATGAGGTAATTTTAAAAGATAAATCGCACCTGATCATTCTAGATTTCGATGGTGGAACAGATCTAGCCGGCCTGAAGGAAGCAGTGGCTACTTTCGAAGGGAGGGATCATGGTTCATGAGAATCAAGGGTATTTCCTTTATTGTGAACAATTCCAATTGTGTTTCTGTAAAGTTCTGTAAAGATTACGGATGAAACAGGTACTAATGAAGAAATTATAGAAGAAGATGCTTATCTGTATGTATTCTATTGGGCATCTATCCCTTCGTGGTACATTTTCATTGATGCCGAAGGAAATGCACTTAAGTGACAACTACTGGCTTATAGGGCTGTGAAATTGGGATTGGGAGGTAAAAAGCATGATGAAGCTCGATAATTTTATTAATATGATGACGGGATACTTTAATAACAAAGAGCAGTTTGATAATATGCAGAAAGAAGGGAAAACATATCCTTATGCAGAACACATTAATACAATCTGTAATGAGAAAATTTTGAACCTTCCTAAAGATTTTAATGGTAAATTTGTTGTTGAAGAAAGCTACTATGAGACAAATGGGAAACGCCATGCTTCCCCACATCTTTTCCTTATTACAGAGAAAGAAGATGGAATTGTGTTGTATTCTTATGAAATACCAGAAGGAGAAGATAAAAGTACGTTTTCATATGATTCTATGAAAAATGCTGACTACACTGAATTGAAAAAATCTGAAAAATTCACTCCGGCGCTCTATCATGAAAAAGATGGAATCTGGGAAGGAGGCAGTACAAGCCAGTTTTCACCGGTAATGACATTTAAGCTTTGGGAAAAGTTTTCTGATAGTTGTCTGGAAGTATCTGAAAGCATGGAAGTTAATGGAAAGAAAACTTTTGGATATGATGAACCAATTATCTATAAGCGAGTATAATCCACGAATGGTATATTGCGATAAATTCCAAATTTGCAGAATCAAGAAAATCTGAATTATGAAAGAAGAGTTTGCTTATGGGACAGATAGCAAATCAAATGGCATTAGAATTATTTTTTAAGATTAAAGAGCGCATAAAAGAAAAAAAGAAACAAAAACAAACCAATAAAAACAATGGTTCAAAGAAATCGACAACTTACAGTTTACCGATGCCAAAAGGTTAAAACAGTATATCGCGGAGACGATGGCATGAATAAGCTATACGATTTATTAAAATATATTATCTATGCGAGTTTCTACGTGATTATGATTAAAACGGGTATGGATTTCTATGAGTATAAGCGCTTTCCGAAACTATACGAATCGTATTCTGCACCGTGGTATACAGAAGCATTACTGTATATCGCTATCTCACTTTTCGTGATTGTCGTATGTTTTATGCTCAGAGTAATCATTGGACGAAAGATGAAGAAGAGGTGAGCTATATGTTTATGCTGTTTGAGATTATGTTTCCGATTATTTTCGTAATGGTTTTTGGCATGATCATCTTTCAGTTTGTGGCAGGAATCGGAACATGGCATAAAAACCATCAGTCACCGCGTTTGTCGGTGAGTGCAACCATCGTCGCAAAGCGTGAAAATATCACACATCATAGCCATGCAAATGCGGGTGACCTGTCTGGAACTCATGGCTACCATTCGACTTCCAGTACCAGCTACTATGTCACGTTTCAGGTAGAGAGCGGTGACCGGATGGAACTGCCGGTTTCTGGCAGTGAATATGGAATGCTGGCGGAAGGCGACATTGGGAAACTTACGTTTCAGGGAACGAGATATCTGTCATTTGAGCGCGTGTGATTCTGGAGTGATAGTGTGAAATAACCTAGAGATTTACAAAGAGGGGGCACTATGAAAAAGAAACAATGTATCTTTTTTGCTCTTATATTGATAATCGTAGTTGGTGTAGTAGTAGTTATCTTAAACATACCAGATAATCAGCAAACATCATTTGTTGTCGATGGAAATAATTGGTCGGGCGAAGTTGTCAATGGAGATTCTTTGCTGTTGGAGCTGAATAATGATGATAATCGTAAAGAATGGTCAATCACATTGAAACCAGAAATCTTTGTAAGCGATTATCACAACATTGTGGGAACTATTTCAGAGTTTCATATAATTGCCTTGAATGACGGAAATGGTGAAATGATATTTCAGTGCACAAATGATGATGGCAGTACTGACAAGTATATACTTGAGCTTTCTATTTCACGTCATCAAAAAAAATATCTCCAAATTGATTCCATTTCCTTCAAAAAGAGCGAATGACAATTCAAATTTCAGAGGTGGTTTTTATGTGGTTCTGGTGGTTTATTTTGGTTTGCGACTTATTGGTTCCTTTTACAATGCTAATTGCAGGGAGGATGATGTGGAAGCATTGCCCGAAACACATTAATGGTGTGATCGGATACCGGACACGGCGCTCCATGAAAAATATAGAGACATGGAAATTCGCACATGATTATTGCGGCCGACTTTGGTGGGAGCTTGGTTTATGGATGATCGTACCTTCCGTACTGGTGCATATTCCATTCTATCACAGTGATGAAGACACGATAGGAAATGTCAGTCTCATTCTGGTGATCGTTCAATGCATTGCTTTGGTTCTTTCTATTTTACTGACAGAACATGCATTAAAGAAGAGATTTCATGATGACGGAACACGCAGATAGAATATAGCGCAGGCAGAAATTCACCTAGCAGAAATATGAACATTATTGAACAAGATGAATTTACTTCTTCCTGGCACATTAATATTCTTAGTGATAATCTGGAAGTGACAGAAAGTATCGTTGCAAAACCAGTAGACTTAATCGAAAGTCTTAAAGCCAAGTAGAACGTGTGATAAAACAAGAGAAGGTGAAAATCCAGATGTCACGGTGACTGTACCACATAGGGAGGTCGGTTTAATTCCGAATAACCCCTCTTCATTTCCAACTATTCGTTAAACCAGTGTTTAGCGAATAGTTAGATGTCACTATCCCATCGTGATTTTGGGTATCATAGTTGTCAATATAAGCAATTCCAGTACAAAAATTTAGATAATCATGGTACAAAGGTCTATTCTACCGTTTTATGCCATGATTTTGCCATTTGTGTTAAAATATTTTTAGCTTATATATGGTACTAACTCACTATTTTAAAGCAATTATGGTACAAAGTCGAATAAAATTTATGTATAACATGGTACAAAGCCGTAATATTTAGGCAATCATGGTACAAAATCGCACGTGAATAATAAATAAAATTATTCCTCTCCTTTTATCTATTTTGATGTATATTTAGGATTTTATGGTACAAAGTCGCGAAGCTGTATTTATGTTAAAATAAGAAAAGAAGCTATTTCAGCTTCTTTTCGACTTTGTACCTTATTTACCATTAATTTTCGGTTTTGTACTGGTTTTGCCTCTACTGCCTGACTTTGTACTATATTATACCTAAATAATATAAGTTACTTATGGTACAAACAATTTACAAAGTCAAATAAAATCGATATCTTGAGCAATCAACTTTGTACCATTTTTACCTAAATTGACAATAGTTTAAAAATTCACTTCCTAACGTAGCAAAAATCTGTCAAAAAAATTTCCGATCATTCTGATTCATCCAGGCCTCACAGGTATTCACAACTTTTCGGTTTTCTGCAGTTTGCTTTACGCATCCATTTCTTCCTGATCTAATCCTATGTCGGTCAACGATACGCCTGGGTTTTCCTTTTTCATGCTGTAAAATGTATCTTCACCGATGATCACATGATCTATTAAGCGAATCCCCAATATTTCCCCGGCCCATGCAATCTGACGTGTTAATGTAAAATCTCCCTCAGACGGCTTAGGTACACCGCTTGGATGATTATGCGCAACCGCGATGGCTACTGCATTGGCTACAATCGCACCTTTGAATACGTTCTTGATCTCTACATTGCATGCATAGCTTCCCCCGATCGCTATAATTTCCACACCAATCGGATGCAGCTTCATATTAAGATACAGAACCACGAACTGTTCCCGGTCCATTCCATCAAAAACCGGCCTTATTACTTCCACAATTTCTTCCGGAGCTGCAATGCCGGTCGCCCTGCGCTGCTTCATTAAGTCACGATCTTTCTCCAGCCGGACCCTGTATAGACTGATCCTCTGCGTATCTTTCTTTACCTTTTTCCCCTTCATCACTTCTTCTCCCCTATTATGTTTTTACAAGCACTATTCTTTCCAACTGCAGCTATTTTCGCATTTCATAGCTCACACCTTATCATTCTCATAAGTAATAGCCTATTATCTGTAGGAAAATATTTTTCCAACAATGATGATCAGGAATATGAATGGACAAGAAAATCGAAGAACTAGACACCCGCCGTCAGACCATTTCAAAGGCAATAGCCGATTTGAGCGTCGAAACCATATCGCCCCAGCAGATAAAGAAGTTGTCCTATTATCTCGACAACTGGGAGAGCATAGATTTTAACGACAAAAGAAAAGCCGCCGATGGCTTGATTTCTACAATCAAGGCCACCAGCGACCGTGTTCAGATAGAGTGGAAAATCTGACATTTCCGCTCTATCGCCCCTCATTTCTATTTTATCTCGTTTGTACCACTTGTACACCGATGCTGAATTCATTTGAGTGTGTATCTGATCCCATTGGTCCGAATATATGTTCTATTTTCGTTGATTTCACTTCATTCTCATAGTATAATAAATCTATAATAGGACTGTATCATCACCCGATTTGAGGAGGATTTCATGCAAATATCCGAAGAATTATTCCAGAAAATTTTAGACCAGCCAAATCCGGTGGATTTGTCTCGTCTTACTCCTTATTGCTCCGACTTTACACTGGATTCATTTTCTCAATACCGTAAACATTTCAAAAATACGAGAACAGCGAATGAATATGCTTATATGTTTGCTGATTTTTTCAACCTACTGAAAAAAGATATTCTGCAGATATCTGCAGAGGATGTGCATTATTACTTTTCTTCTGTCCGCGATAAATATTCCAATCATTCCTTATGCACACGAATCCGTGCATTGCGGGCATTTGCACGGTATTTAGATGCAGAAGCCAGCAACGACACGGATGATTTCGATATGGTAGTACCGGATCTTCAGCGTGAGGAGCTGGCAGAAATTTCAGATACTGGAAGATTTGCCGGACTTTTTCCGGAGTTTTCTTTCGAATGTGAACAGTCACTTGTTGTTGGTATCACCATGCGGGATATTGACCGCGTATTATCTACACTTATGGATGAACAGAATGTAACCTTGTTTGCAATTATTTCGCTGGTTCTTCGCACGGGCATAACAACGGAAGAAATTTGTGGCTTAAAGATCCAGCAGCTGGTTACCAATGGTCAGGCTGATCAGTGTGGGATTATGATTTTGGGGATCAGGAACCGTTTTATCAAAGTTCCTTCCGACCTCTTCTCACTGCTGCTACTGCTTTCCGAACAAACAAGCAATGAAACAGGTAATCTTTTTCTGACCGGACTCAAACGATGCCCGTTTACTCAGCGCAACCTGTTATTGGAAATCAAAAAGGCCTGCCTGCGGGCCGGAGTTCGTCCTTTCACTCTGCAGCAGCTCCGTAATTTTGCCATTCTTTTAATGCTGCGCAGCCACGCCCCTGAGGAGTTGGTATCAGACTATGTTTCAACAGACTCCAGATGGATGTCCAAATACAAAGAGGCTGCCCCGAGCCTAAATGCTGCCCCCTGTGATTATGTGGCCTTATCCCTGCGATATAATAGCTGAGGAGGAAATGAATCTTGAACCGGCTACCATTTTTCAAAAGAAAACAAAAATCAAATTCATTTGAGCAGCTCTTAACTGCAACTGCTGTAAAGCCGGCCGCCATTAACATAGATTTTACCCGGTCCCACATTGAGCACAGCCTACGACAGTGGCTTTTCGCCCAATTAAAACAGGATATTGACCTGCTGCCGGATGCTGCCTTAACAGAAAAGTTTTTCTACGAATCGCAGGATTATATCATTAAGAGATTATATGATTTCTCTGCTATTCCTTCAATCCAGGAAATTGAATTAACAGATGCTTCATTTAAGGATTATGATGACTCCTGTTTGCATTCCATTGCCAGTATCCAGTTTGTATTTCAATATACCATAAAAGAATTCCGGACATACACTCTACACTGCGTGGCCGTAAATAGCACAAGGTTTGGCTGGCAGATCAGCCAAGTCACCCAGATTTAGTTTTGTCATCTATTCACTATAATTAGACAAACCAGCAATATTTATGGAGATTATTATGGACAGAACATTTCAGAAGCTTTTGCAGAGTAAAATTGATCTCTCCTCTGTGGGTGTAGAGTTCCGTGAAGATAATGCACCATACTTTTGTACGCCCAAAGGAGCATCTATATTTGGTTGGGCAGGTGTGGACGGTATCCATTTCTGTTTTATTCGGGGCTTTGGAAGTATGGTTTTTGCCATTAGCCCTATGAACTCTGCACCTAATTTTCTTCAGCCGCTGGCGAGGAATTTTGCAGACTTTTTAAGATTGCTCCTTACTTGCGGCGATGCATCAGCTTTGGAGCAAACGTGGATGTGGAACGAAGCGCAATTTAAAGCTTTTTTGCAGGACAATTCTCCAACGCAGGAACAGCAAAGAACACTTTCGGAGCTTGCCGAGAAAATGAAATTGAAGCCTATGGAGCAACCATGGGCATATATCAAAGAACTGCAAACATCTTTTGATTATGGCAAAATCAAATATACCGAGGATTATTATGATACTGATATGAACCCGGATGCAGAACCGACCATCCCGGAGTGGAAGGTCTACTTTGATGGAAACTTTTGGGGACATTCGGGAAAAGACCGTGCGGGGACAGAAATCCGAGTGGATAAGCAATTTGAATGGGCTGGGCACCATTGGACTATTCCTGCGGCGTATTCTTGTAGCAAGGGACTTGTTATGGATTTCTGTATGTGTATCCCTGCTGAGGACATGCGTAAGTTTATGAAGAAGTGGGATTTACACCCCGAAAATGACTCCTGCGAATACTTCACGCAGGAGCAGCAAATGCAAATAAATTTAGACAATCCACTTTGCCTTGACTTTATTCCTCGTTTGGAATTGAACGGGAAAATAATGCAGACTTCCCACGGTTGCTCGGTGGTCTTTAATCCATGTTTGCCAGATGGGATGATCAATGAATTGGAAGCAAAGTGGGCGTTGGAACACTATAATTTGGATATATCCTATGGGTGGATGATTTTTAGGGCAGCTTTTCCATGGACAAGTAAACGCCGTCCTGAGATAAAATCACTCTCCCTTACGATGGAGCAGCAATCGAAACGTGTCCCAGGACCACATTTCAAGACACACGCTCCCGGTGATTTGTTTTCTTTCTCCCATCCGGTCAACGGAATAAAATACACATTGACCGTACAGGAATTGGAACAGCAGATAATTTCTCAAAAGCGCATTGGCTCTGACCGTTGGTTTTATCCCACGCATTTTACTGCTATGAGCTATACGATTTCGCCTGAACCGGACGATGATATTTCAATCCGTGATTGTGCTGATGGCGATAAGCCTTTAGAAATCGCTCCTATAGCAAATCACTTTGCGCCGGAATCACAAAATGATATTGTTTGCATCGGCATTATCGGCGGTGCGCATGGGCCAACCACAATCCTGTGTGGTGACAGCAAGCCAGAAAATCTCCATGTCGCTTGCTCTGCCCTACACTTTGAACCAGTATCGGACGATATTGAATGGCGGGTTGAGTATAATATTCTCCATCCTTTGAAAAAAACATTCTTGCTCATGTAACGCGGATTCAGCTAATTCCACGTTGGGTAAAATGGACAGACAGATTACCACAGATATGTAGGAACATATCGTCGAGCGGCTGATAGAAATAGTGCATAATTAGATTAGCAAATTGGTATTTGACAGAGCGAAAGGAGCTGGATAATATGTTCATTATTATTTATGATTTTTCAATGGCAGTACTCATGTTTCTATTTGGAATATATTTTTACAAATCAAAAGGAAAAGCTGCCCGATTTTTATCTGGTTATAATATGAAATCAGCGGATGAACGAAAGAAATACGATGAGAATGCTATGTGTAAGGCATATGGAAAAAGAATGATGTTTATGTCAGTTCCTTTTATTATTGGAATAATCATAGATATCCAATATCAAGGAATAGGCTGTTGGATCGCATGGGGGATATGGCTTATTATGTTTGTTTTGTTGCTTATTGATAGACATAAAAGAGAACGTTAAATTCTTTAGGTTAGAATCGATGATGGGGTAAACGAAAAAGCAGTTTTGGCATTCCAGTGAACTGCCCCTTCGTTTACTCCATTTTCGATTTGACCTAATTGAACAAAGTGAGCGTCCGGGTAGTTGCTACCTATGGACTTTCAATCTTTTGTTCTTATCCATAATTATACAGGATTTCCTGTGCAGACGCTACAGAAATCAAGTGTTTTCAGATAAATAGGTACAACAATAAAACCTCAGGATTTTGAGGCTTAAAAACATATAAAAGATTTGGATTTTAACACCTTTGCGGTATTCTCAGTTGTGGTTTTCCAAGATGTCCACCGCAGGATTTACATACACAGATGTTTATCCCGTATAGCTGTTTCAGTATTTCCGGCATTTCCTTAGCCCTGAGCCTTGAAAGATATTTTTTACATCCGAGAAGATTCCGGCATAAAGTGAGTTTTTTGTGCTTGCTGCGGGAACATAGAAGTCCATAATGCCGGATCCTGACAAAACGTCTGGGTGGCACATGCATCAGAAAATGCCGTATAAATTCAATGCCGGAAAGGGTCAGTTCCTTCCATTGTCCTTCTTTCCGGTAATCCTTAACGGAAAAAGTAACATTTTCATCATCCATATGGATGATGCGGTGATTGCTGATAGCGATCCTATGGGTATACTTTCCAAGGTAATCAATCACAGATTGTGCACCGTTAAAAGTTTTCTTACAGTAAGGAACCCATTCTGCGTCATAACAGGAATCTATAAGTTCTTTGAATTCATAATGATTACGGTATTTTTCTGCTGTTCCATGAAACTCAAGCTGATCTGTATTCCAGAGATTTTTCAGTTCATCCATATATTTACCACGAAATACTTTGGAGATAGCCCATATAGGGAGAAAAAACTCCGTACCATTATCTTTCCACTCATTTTTCGGTGTCAGTCCACCGCCGAGCAGTATCGTATGAATATGAGGGTGGAAGTTCATTTCAGAGCCCCATGTATGAAGGATGCAGATATAACCAACGGAAGCTCCGAGGTGCTTTGGGTCTGATGTAAGTTCTTGAATGGTAGCAGAGGCTGCATGATAGAGCGTGTCATATAACAGTTTCTGGTTACTGTAAATGACCGGATTCAGAATGTCAGGGACTGTAAACACCAGATGGAAATAAGGTGCATCAAGTACATCTTCTCTGCGAGCATCCATCCACATTTCTTTTGGAATAGCCTGACACATGGGACAACAGCGGTTACGACAGGAATTATAATGAATCTGGACAGCACCACAGTCTTCACATACACTGATATTTGCGCCATAGGCTCCTGTTTTGCAGTTCAGGATGTTCCGGACAGCTTTTGCCTGTTCCGGGGATGGAGAATACTTTTCAAGGTATGCTGGATAAAAACGTCGGAAAATATCCTGGACGGTGGGTTTATTCATGGCCAGTACCTTCTTTCCTGTCAAAAGGGCTTTGAATGCCCATGAGGGATTTGTTGCTGACATGAAGATAAACTTCCGTAGATTTCGGATCACGGTGTCCAAGCAGAGCTTGAATGTTCTGCCGTTCTATGCCTTGTTCCATCAGATGGGTTGCAAAGCTATGGCGGAGACAGTGAGGGGTTGCTGCCTTTGGAAGTTCTGCATCAGCTACTGCCCGTCGCATTACCTGTTCCAGAGTACTGACTGTTAGATAATTACCAGTAAATTTATTCGGAAACAGGATGCCACGGGGACGACCTTTCTCAAACCAGTATTGTGTAAGGATATCCAGACAACGTTTGGAGAGAATGGTATAACGGTCCATTCTATTCTTGGTATCCCGGACATGGATCTGCATATTTGAACGGGAGATATCGTCATAATGAAGATGGATCACTTCAGAAACTCTCATACCTGAGGAATACATGACTGAGAACATAGCCTTATATTTGATATCATCAACAGCATCTAACAGGCGGTCAATCTCAGAGGCAGTCAGTACAGTAGGAAGCTTATGTTCTAGAATCATACGTGGAACTGTGATGTCATCCCAAAGGATATGTAGGACATTCCGATAGAAAAAACGGATGGCAGAATTGTAAAGATTCAGAGTTGTGGCTTTCAGTCCTTCCTCTTTTTTCGCAAGCAAAAAAGCCCTGACATCCTGACAGGTAAGTTCTTTGGGATTCTTATTCTGATATTTCAGAAAGTAAGAAACATAGTTTTTATAGCAACTGATGGAACGTTCTTTGAGGTTACGGATTTTCCCGGCTTCTTCAAGCTGTTCTAAATATTTTTCATACATAATAAAATCCTCCATATAAAATCAGTAGTTATCCGAAACACTGCTTTATATGGAGGTGCATTTGGGTCATAAAACCGCTTGCCAACCAAGCGGAAGGGTGGTATTCTTTTCATAGGCAGTGGGAAGGTCGATCCTGTTTGATTGTTTCGTTGTGGTGACTTAACAATACTACTTTTAGGACTTGCTTTCCACTGTTTTGTTATAGGAAAAAGAAAATCGCTATGCCACAGCCTTGGCAGGCCATCGCGCAGCGATTTTGTTCAATTCCAGTTTTAAGAACTTGCTGACAATTTAATATTACCGCATATCCCAACGGCCTATAAGCAGTAAATCTTTAAAAATGTTTGCGGCATGTTCAGCCCGCTGTTCACGCGTTGTAGTGGTGAACAGCGGGCTGAACATGCCGCCGCAATCGCTATATTGGCGAAGCAAGCCAGTATATCTGCAATTTTTCCCCTTTGGTATATTCCAGTAATACATCACTATAAGTCGCGCCCTATATGATATCAACATCTGGCCATCACATTCCAGTAAATGACATAATTCCGAAAAACAGACAGATTACAGCTCCGTAGAAATATAAGAATCCACCAAACACTGGCTTTCTTGGGCGGTTTTCCGTGATGAGATCCGGCCGGTCTGGCTTATAATATCCAACCACCTGCTTTCCCACATCTCGTTTACTGGAAACTGACTGACGGCTGCTGTACCGGTATGTTTTTCCATTCACCGAATATTTCCTCGTTTCATACCACAGGCCAAACCGCGCCCAATAAAACTTCTGTGTTTCTGCACTCAGAGCCAGAAAGCTGTGCTCCGCACATTCCTTCATCATGTGATGAAAACGGTATGTAATGCCATCCGGTAGCCGCTTTACAAAGGCATTCTGTTCCGTCAGCCTAGAAATCGTCTGTCCTGCCTGCGCATCCCCAGTAATAAACTGTGCCATTTCCACTGTAAATTCATCGGCCAGACCCATGACTGCCAAAAACTCCCGCTGCTTCTCTGGCAGCGGATCAATCATAGCCGCGGTAAATGTGGTATAAATATCGGAAGTGCGTCCCGGCAATACACCGTACTCAGAAAGTGTCAGCAGATTCAGATAAACCGCGGATCCCCTCGCTGGAATAAAGCAGGCTTTCAACCTGCGCTTCAGAAAGATTGGTTCTGCACCGGTGCGCGTAGACAGCCAGTTCCGTATGGTTCAGGCTATTCCGGGCAGATATAATCACGTAAAAATACAAAACCAGCGCGGGCAAAAGCATCCTGCACACTTCTCCAAAAGATGGCAAGATTATCGGAATAAACGCTGATGCGGATAACCTTTAAGGTTTCTGTCCTGGTGCACTCAGCCAGATACCAGTTTACCGCGGTTGTCTTTCCGTAACCATGGGCACAACCACCGTGGTCAGAGCGCTGCGGGAGATAGGCCGAAAACTCTCCTACAGTCTTTCTGATATGTGTATGGCATTCAGCTTCCATTTCGCTTTTGGCATATGCTTCCCCGTGTATTCCGTTGTATCACGAATGACCCCCTGTTTCTATTATCCAACCGCTTTTCTATCTGCAATCTTATCGAATGCTACTTTCAGCTCCTCTACACTGCCTACCCGAATACCTTCAAACCGGCCATTCTTTCCATTAATTCCGTTCAACCATTTTATGCCTGTACCTCCGGCCGTTTCCCATCGTTTCAAGTTTGGTGTATGATCATCCACCAGAATATCCATTTTCCCCAGTTTCCGATGCAGCATGGTCTCAACAAATTCTGCCTTATTCTTTCCATAAGGGACAAAGAGACAGTGCGAAGAGCTGATTCCCGGCAGGTACTTATCCAGCCACTTTTTCTTTTCTAAAAGCGCTCTGGTATCTGTATAGTATGAGGAAAGGATATTCATATTCTCATCTGCTTCCAGAGCAGCACCTAAAAAATCCAATAATTCTGTTTCGGGCTCCAGGTCTGTATAATATCCGGGTTTTCTGCTTTCCTCCACTGGAACATCGCGCCATTTTGCAATCGTCCCATCCATATCAAAATACACCCGCATATTACTTTTTAGTATCATTTTCTTCTGCATATATAATCAGTCCTTTTTTGTTTCTGGTTCAAAAATCTCAAGCTTCCGGAAGCTATTTCTTTATTTTGCAAACATTTGTTCTTAATTCTAGCAAATATACTCTGCCTGCGCAAGCCCTAGCAAAAAACTTCACAAAGATGACGCTGTACAGGCCAACTCTGTGAAGTCTTTTAATGGAAAGGGGATTTTTAATTATGAAATTCAAACGCTTGATGTCCAACTGCTTTTTGTAAGGGGTTATAAGGTTTTAATGAACCTTCCAAAAGCAATTCTGCCCTCTTCTGTATTCTTATATACACCGGCACATTCCAGAACCCGGACAAAGACTTTTCCAATTTCTTTCTGCAGAATGGTATGAATGTTCTCCTCTGTTATTTCATAGGATCCAATCCATGCATCTACCCAGTCCGCATGCTTTTCAATCTCCGGATTGCTGCGGATATCCTGTTTTTCAAGGATATATTGTTCCAGAAGCGCCATTTCCTTTTTCAGCCGCGCCGGCAAAACAGCCAGTCCCATTACTTCGATCAGGCCAATATTTTCCTTTTTGATATGGTGAAGGTCTGCTGACGGATGGTATACGCCCCACGGGCACTCGTCCGTTGTAATGTTGTTTCGAAGTACCAGATCCAATTCATACAGATCTTCATGCATTCTTGCAATCGGAGTGATCGTATTGTGCGGTGTTCCATCTGTTTCACTAAAAATGAAAGCTTCCTTGTCGGTATACCCACGCCATGCGGTAAGGATATGGTCTGCTGCCAGAGCGATCCGCTCTGTATCAGTTCCTCTTAACCGGATAACGGACATAGGCCATCTCACGATACCTGCAGTCAGATCCTCATAGCCCGGAATGACAAATTTACTCTCATAAGGTGCCTTGGCCATTGCAAAAACGTAGCCGCCGCCCTGAAAATGATCGTGGCTTAAAATGGAACCGCCGACAATCGGAAGGTCCGCATTGGAGCCGGCCGTATAGTGCGGAAACATCTTTACAAATTCCAGCAGTTTCTTAAATACAGCCTGGTCAATCTTCATTGGCCGGTGCGCTTCATTGAAAATGATGCAGTGTTCATTGTAGTAAACATACGGAGAATACTGTAGGAAATACTGTTCTCCGCCCAGTTTGATCGGGATCACCCGGTGGTTCTGCCTTGCCGGATGAGAAAGGTTTCCTGCAAACCCTTCGTTCTCTTTGCATAAGAGGCAGTTCGGATATCCAGTACTTTTCACCGCGCCGGCCCGGGCAATATCTCTCGGATCTTTTTCCGGCTTAGACAGGTTAATGGTAATATCAATCGGGCCATACTCGGTATCCGTTACCCATTTTTCATCTTTTGCGATGCGGTCTGTACGAATATAGTTCGTATCCTGGCTCAATTTATAGAAATAATCTGTGGCCTTTTTGCTGTCTTCCTGGTAAAGGCTTCGGAACCGGGCTCTGACGACAGACGGAAGCGGAGTTAACAGCCCCATGATCCTGGTATCAAATAAATCTTTCCATGTAATGGTATCTTCTTCCAGGATCCCCTGCTGGTGAGCATAAGAGACCATATTCTCCAGAATTTCAGCTAATGGTCGGCTATTCAGGATTTCTTCTTCATGAAACTCCGAAAGACGAAAGAGATCTAATAACTGATTTGTCACAAAAATCTGATCATCCTCCGACACCAGACCACATTTTAAGCCATAAACCACAAGTTCATTGATCAGCGTATTGATCATAGCAATCTTCCCCCTTAATCAGCTTTGTAACCATGCGGATGGACCTGATGCCATTTCCAGGCTGTTTCAATGATCACTTTCAGATCTGCATACTGTGGTTTCCATCCCAGGATACCTTTTGCTCTTCCACTGGAAGCGATCAGAGTTGATGGATCTCCTGCTCTTCGTGCTTCTTCCTTTGCCGGGATCGGATGTCCGGTTACTTCTCTGGCAGTTTCCACAACCTCTTTCACAGTAAAACCGACTCCGTTTCCAAGGTTAAAGATATCGCTCTTTCCACCATTACGCAGATAGTTCATGGCCAGGATATGGGCCTGGGCGAGGTCATTGACATGGATATAATCCCGCACGCAGGTGCCATCTTTTGTATCATAATCCGTGCCGAAAATGGAAATATACTCTCTCTGATGGTTCGGGACCTGAAGGATCAGCGGGATCAGATGTGTTTCCGGATTGTGGGCCTCACCGATTTTTCCATTCGGATGTGCTCCGCAGGCATTGAAATAGCGCAGGGAAACATATCTCAGATTGTGGGCAACGGATGTCCAGTGGAACATTTTTTCCATAGACAGTTTGGTCTCGCCATAGCAGTTGGTAGGCAGAGTTCGGTCTGTTTCCAGGATCGGAATACTCTCAGGCTCTCCATACGTTGCCGCGGTGGAAGAAAAGACAATTTTATCAATTCCATGGGCCACCATGCTCTCCAGAAGGACTTCGGTACCGCATAAATTATTGCTGTAATACTTAAGCGGTTCTTTCATGCTTTCGCCAACCTGGGAGCTTGCAGCAAAGTGGATTACTCCGTCAATATCCTCTTTTTCAAAAACAGAATCCATAAAAGCTCTGTCCCGGATATCGCCCTGATAAAATCTTGCTTTTGGATGTACAGCCTCTTTAAAACCAGTCAGAAGATTATCAACAATCACTACGTCTTCTCCTGCATCGATCAGCTCATATACCGTGTGAGATCCGATATAACCGGCTCCACCTAATACCAAAATACTACCCATCTTCATGTCCTCCTTCTATAAAACTTTCACACCACCGTATTTACGGATCTTAAGCACCTGGCAGGTGCCTTCACCGAATATATCTTCCATTGCTTCCCGGTAATCTTCCACCATATTCTCTGGAACAAATGCCTGGATCGTTCCTGCAAACCCGCCGCCATGCACTCGGCTGGCTCCCTGTTTGCCCAAAACCATGTCACTTACAGCCAGCGCTACCGAAAGGTTCTGATGGCGGATATACCGGCTGGTATAGACATTCTGCAAATATTTATAAGAAGAATTCCCGGATTCTTTTACCAGTTCCAGAAACTCTGAAAAATGATCCTGTTTTAATGCTTCCGCTTCCTGCCGCACTCTTTCATTCTCATTCATAAAATGAATGGCCCGAAGAAGCGCTCGGTCACCGGCTTTTTCCCGGATCTGTGGTATGTCTCTCAGAATCTCCTGTTTGGATACCTGGCCCAACACTTCTTTACCAAAGAATTCGGCAACCTGCTTCATTTCCTGTGGGATTGCTGCATAATCCGGGGTTAAATCTGCGTGAGAACCCTTTGTATCGGTGATACATAAGCTGTATCCATGAGCATCCAGGTCAAGCTGTACCTGCTCGATTTTTGGCCGTTTCACATCAGCAAAATTAATATGGACCAGGCTTCCAACAGAACATGCCATCTGATCCATCAGCCCGCATGGCTTGCCAAAATAAACATTTTCCGCATACTGGCCAATTTTTGCGATTTCTACCGCGGATATTTCATTATTGTTATAAAGGTAAGAAACGATCGTTCCAATCAGTGTCTCAAACGCTGCGGAAGAGGATAAACCGGCGCCAATTAACACATCGCTTGTAATATACGCCTGAAATCCACCTATGCTGTATCCGTTTATCTGTATCTTCGCGAGAACGCCACGGATCAGTGCGGCGGTTGTTCCCTCCTCGGATTTACGTTTATCCAGATCATCAATATCGACCGTAATTTCCGATGTACAGCCATCCGATAAAATCGTTACCCTCGGCCGGTTTAACTTTTTGACTATGGCAATGGCATCGCGGTTAATGGATGCTGCCAGCACTTCCCCGTGCTGATGATCCGTATGGTTTCCTCCGATCTCGCTTCTGCCCGGTGCACTGAATATCTCTACTTCATCCGCACCGAACGTGGCATTATACTGGTAAAGTGCCTGCTCATAACGCTTTTTCTCATACGGAATAATATACGAATCCGCATAAATCTCAGTTAATCGTTCATCCAACCGTCCTTCATGGATTGCCTCAATGATCTTGTTCGTTCTCATAATCCATCCACCTTTTGCTATCCGAAAGCCATTTCTGGTTCTGTCTTAATCCATTTTCTTTTCTGATGCATACGGGAAATCTACTTTCATATCCCGGAAATAATACTCTTTATCCCGATCACTGATTTCTCTTAAAACTCTGCAGGGATTTCCTACTGCTACTACATTGGCTGGAATATCCCTTGTTACCACACTGCCGGCCCCGATCACGGTATTATCGCCAATGGAAACACCCGGCAAAATGGCAGCATTACTGCCGATCCACACATTTTTACCAATATAGATCGGTAGGGAGTAATGCGCTGCCATTTCCCTGTAGTGGGGATCGACCGGATGCCCAGTTGTGCAGATGGTCACATTGGGGCCGATCATTGTCAGGTCTCCAATGTGTACCTCTCCATCATCAATGATTGTCAGATTAAAATTTGCGTAGAAATAATCACCTAAATATACATGCTTCCCGTAGGACATATGGAGCCCATCTTCGATATACACATGATCCCCACAAGAACCAAGCAGTTCCTTTAAAATTTTTAGCCGCCGATCCTGATCTCCCGGTCTGCAGTGATTATAATCAAACATCCATTCTTTGCAGTCTTTCCGCTCATTTTCCAGGCGTTCTTCTATCTCCTGATTGACCGGATCTACATGCCCGGATTCATAAAACAGTATGCCTGCTTTTATACGTTCTTCCAGATTCATTTTTCATTCCCCATACAATACACAGATGTTTCCATTTCGTTTCACACGATGGTTATTTTTCCGGTTGCGCGGAGGCTTAGCAGATGGCAAAGGAATAGGAAATAACATTTTCTGCATTGATGCGGTATGCTTCCTCCACGTCACTTCCCCAGCTGTCAATTCCACCAACACCTCTTACTGCGCCATAAACGCACAGAACAGTCCTTCTTGCCGGCGGCAGTTCTTCATGGTGTGTTGCGTTTTCAATCTCTTCTGCTGTATATGGCAGGCAGGAAAAAGCAAATAGCTCGTCTGTTTTTTCAATTCTTAAGATCTGTAAAGAATAATCCCTTCTGCTGTTATCAAGGCTCGTATATCTCGTAACCTCCAGCCAGTCCGTATCCATATGCATTCCACAATCCTGCGGAACAAGGTATGGGGTAAGGCTTAAATCACTCACCTGATATACCCCTTTTACAGCGCCTGCTTTCCGGTCCGGATAGGTTTCTCCGGATAAGCCCTCATACATGTAGCTGTCTGCAAGTGTCGGCATAATGAATCTCATGCCAAACACAGGAAGCTCCGGGAGACCCTTTACTCCGTGGTATTCTACATCCACTCTGATCTTTCCGTTTCCGGTCACAGTATAGCTTACCAGAACCGTCGCGGAAGGATTGCTGATGGTCTTATAGGTGAATTTTACAATGATCTCATCTGCAGATACATCGCCACCATAAACGTTATTGTCCGGAGCATACTGCTTCTGCATTTCACCGTCCATGATGATTTCGACATTCTGACAGTCGATAAACGTATCTGCTGCCATCCAGCTGCCGCTTTTAATATGGAATTTGCTTCCCCGGTCATTATCTGTCAGTGCTCTCCAGAAGGTCGGCTTCGGGCAACGGTACAGCCATTCATAGCCGTTTTTTACAATAGACTCCAGACCGCCCTGAGCATAAGAGAACGTATAGTCGAACCCTTTTCCGTGTACACCGAGCACATAATCACCATAGACCACTCTCAATTTCCCATTATCTGTATAAGCCATAATAATACCTCACTTCCTGCATAGCCGGCTTCTCTACACGGTTTGCAAATACAATTCCATCTCCTGAAAATTCATAATCGGAAGGTCTGTCATCAAAGTCTCCACCATAGCGGAGCACTTCTTTCCCCGTAACTTCATCCTTCACATAAAGAGCCTGATCAATAAAGTCCCAGATAAATCCACCATGGTACATGTCATATTTATCAATCAGGTGCATATAGGTGCCAAGTCCACCCATGGAGTTTCCCATGTCATGCATGAACTCACATAAGAGGTAAGGCTTCTTCGGATCATGGTCCAAATATTCTTCGATCTCATACGGTTTTGCATACATACGGCTTTCCACATCGGAAATTGTGTCTTCATAAGCTCTGTTATAGAAGGAGCTTTCATAATGGATCAGGCGGCCGTCTTGTTTCTCTTTATAATAGGTGTTCATGGCCTCGATATCATCCCCAGCATAGGACTCATTTCCCAGGGACCAGAATAAAATGGCGGTATGGTTTTTAAACGTTTCAAAGTTGCTTCTGGCTCTGTCTACCACAGCCTCTTTCCACTGCGGGATTGATCCCGGCACGTTGCAGGAAGGTTCGATCGCACCAAGCTTCTGGAAGGTTCCGTGGCTTTCTAAGTTATTTTCAGCCATCATATAGATTCCTGCTGCGTCGCACATATAATACCACGGGATCTGATCCGGATAATGGCAGGTGCGCACGGCATTGATATTATTTCTTAAGATGCATTCAATATCGGATTTCATTTCGTTCATACTGATGCAGCGGCCTGTTTTAGGGCTCCACTCGTGACGGTTCACACCGGTCAGGACCAGGCGTTTCCCATTTAAATGGATCACCTTGTCGATCACATCGATCCGTCTAAAGCCGATGTCATACGGTACTACTTCAGCCAGATTTCCGTTTTCATCCGTCAGCTCCACATATGCATGGTAGAGATACGGGTGATGGTTGTCCCAGGCTTTTACCTGCGCATCATCTGTCTGAATTTCTTCAGTGTAGATTCCGTTTTTCTCCTGCAGGGCAGCAGATTTTTCCAGCACAACACTGCCTTCCTGATCCTTTAACACAAACCGGGCATTGATTTTCCGGTTCTCAGGTGCGGATACTTTCAGATTTACGGATAATTTGCCGCTCGCATTATCCTTATACAATTCCGGGCGGAACCACACATCCTCCAGATGGATCTTAGGAACCGCACGCAGGGTAACGTTTCTGAAAATTCCAAAAAAGCGGAAGAAATCCTGATCTTCCAGAAATGCTGCCGTACTCATCTTATGCACCTGTACCGCCAGTACATTGCCCTTTTCCCGGATGAATGGTGTCAGATCAAACTCGGAAGGAGTAAAGCTATCCTCTGCATATCCTACGAACTGACCGTTCAGCCACAGATACATTGCCTCTTCCACGCCTTCAAAGCAGATACGGACTCTCTTAGAACACAGCTCCGGATCCAGATCAAAGCGTTTGATATAGGAACCTACCGGATTATACTCAGCTTCGCTGAACATTCCGGCTCCGTCTCCGGTGCTCTCCATGCTGTAGGCGCCTCTGCGGTATTCTTTTCCCTCCCATGGGTACATGGTATTGATGTAGCGGATCTTATCATATCCAGCCAGTTCAATATGGCCCGGCACCATGATCTTATCAAAGTTTTTCGCATCAAAATCCTCTTCATAGAAGTTTTCCGGTCTGCTCTTAACATTCTTACTGAAAGCAAATTCCCACTGTCCATTTAAAGACTGGATCAGTGCGTTTTCCTTCTTTTCCAGTGCTTCATAGCTTTCATAATAAGTATGATCGCTGTGCGCTTCCAGCTGATTTACCCGGAATACTTCCGGATTATCCAACCATTTCATATCTGCATTCATGTTCTATCTTCTCCTTTTCTAAAATAAGCCCCTAAAGAAAACTTTAGAGGCTATTGATTTATGATTCCTGCATATTTTCAATTAATTCGCGGTTTGCACCCTCCACATTTAAGAAGGAAAGGATAACCGTAATGATGATATCAAAGATAAATGGCAGCCAGAGGTACATAAAGTACATCATTTTGATACAGCTGGCCGGCTGAACAGCATTATCCATATTGATATATCCACTGATGTCAAGCAACCATCCGGAAAGAGCAATACCAATACCGCCGCCAAGTTTTATACCCATGGAAGTGCAGGAGAACATGGAACCATCAATACGTTTGCCGCTCTTTAAATAGGTATACTCGGAACACTGTGCAATAACAGCACTCATATCTCCCTGCCATGGACCTTCACCTAAAGAGGTCATTGCGATAAATAACAACATCAGCGGGATACTTCCCATATAACCTGCAAACACTACCAACAGACGGGAGAAGCTTGCAAATACATAGCTGTATTTGTTCAGCTTGTACATTCCATTTGCCTTTGCTACCAGCATTGGTGTAATCGCCAGAGCAATGATCAGAGGGATATTGTTAGCCCAGGAGAACACGCCAAATAAGTTCTTATTTAAAAGAACATAGGTCATAAAGAAGATTCCCACATTAACCATTGCCGCACGAAGCTGCTGTAAAATGTAAATCACACAGATCATGGAAAAATACTTGTTCTCAAACAGCAGCTTTACAGTCTGCTTGAAAGAAAGCTTATCATCCTCAATCCCCATGGAACCATTGGATTTTAATTCTTCTTCCGGAAGTTCTTTTACGGAAAATACTGCAAGCGTATTGGTAATGATACCGATCACACAGTAAATAAGTGCAATGATTCTCCATGCTGCTGCACCGTTTCCAAGATATTCAACGGCTCCTACAGTAATAGACTGAATTGCAAGGTTTGTAGCAAAGGAAAACATGAAACGGAAAGAACCCATCTGCACTCGTTCTTTACTGTTCTTTGTTACCAGAGAAGTCAGTGCTGCATATGCGATGTTATTTGCCGTATAGAATACTGCGTTTAAAAGGGTATAGCAAATAAAGAACCAGGCATACTGCGCGGTTTTACCCATATTAGTAGGAATTGCAAAAACTCCGTAGAGCGTGATAGCACAGCCAAAGAAACCATAAAACATCCAGGGTCTTGCCTTACCCATTTTGCTCTTTGTCCGGTCGATCATGGTTCCAAAAAAGATATCTGTTATACCATCAAATAATTTGGATACTGCAATTAATGTGCCAACAATTCCTGAATTTAAGCCAATTGTATTTGTCAGATAAATCATGACAAAAGATGACAGGAACGCATAAACTACGTTTCCTGCGATATCACCGCTTCCGTACCCCACTTTGTTATGCCATTTCAGGTATGTCTTCTCTTCCATTTTAATCCCCTTTTCATATAATAGTCTTTGTCATCCTGCCTTTTCAATACGTTGTAACTACTATACAAAAATGCGTGGGAAAACTCCATATCTTTTATGAGATAGAATATGCACAAAATGATAGAATTAAAACACCTGTTTTACCTGCCAAATATAAAAGGGCAAAAATTCAATCCAACATGAATTTTCACCCTTTTTATTTTGAATCATCCACACCTGAAATTTAACAGATTCTTACTCCATCCTTAATCACAGCAGTCAGGTTAAGTTCTTTATCCAATAGAACCACATGTGCCTTCTTTCCTGCTTCAATAGATCCATACTAATCGTCGATATCCAAACTTCTGGCTGGATTGATAGTTGCACAGCCTACAGCTATTTCTAAAGGCAATCCCATCTGTTTCACCGCAGTTCTCATACAATCCATCAGGTTTGTTGCGGATCCAGCAATTGTGTCAGTATTTCCAAGCGTAGCCCTCTTTCCAACCACTTTTACATCCTGCCCGCCGAGAGTATACTGACCATCCGGCATTCTCGTTGCCCGAATACTGTCACTGATCAAGATCAGTCGGTCATTTTTTGCGGACAGTTCATACATGCTATCCTTTTCTGTTCTCTGCTCCTGCGTTTGCTCTCGTTTGATTTCTCCCTCCGTATCTTCTTGGCACAAGCAGGACAATACCTTGATGCACCAGAGCCCGGGACATATTCAACGCCGCACACCGTACAATTTTTAGCGGGCATTGCTGCCCACCGTTTTGTAGGTATGATATGTAATTCATCGACAAAGCCGATGAATTTATAGTAAATCTTGATTTCCTGCTTCACTGTTCCGTCTGCCATCTTCTCACGCTCCGAAACAAGTATCTTGTCTATGAGTGCGTTTATAACTGTTGCATCCAGTTCTTTTAAGCCTTGATAATTTCGGATAAGGGCGAGGAAGTCACGGATTCCCCGTGATTTCTCGTAGCTTTCATTAAGAGTTTCCGTCACCTCTTTCAGCCTTGCTTCAATTTCAAGCTGCTCTTTCTGGTATTTCCCCGACATCATCTCAAAATTCCGCTCGGTAATACGCTCCATGACCTTATCCTCGTAGAGAGAGGAAAACAGCCTGTCCAGTTCCGCAAGGCGTTTGTTCAGCTTCTTACGTTCTTTCTCTAATGCTTTCGCCCTGCTCTGGTCTGTTTCCGTGAGCCGCTTTTCTATGGCCCTGACCGCCTTTTCATCATTCACTGCCATATCCGCAAAACAGTTGATGTCGGCAAGAACGGCATTGAATAAATCCCTTGCTTCTATATTGTGGGCACTACACTCGCTTCTTCCGTTTCTTGCATAATTATTACATGAATACTGTACACAGTCGATAATCTCTGGGCGTTTCCTCCTGTGTACGTTCATTGCCCGCAGAGCACATCCGCAGTCCACACACTTGATAACGCCTGCAAAAATATTTACAAATCCTCCCTTGTTCTGTGGAAGCCTACGACTTGTAATAAGCTGTTGGACAATATCAAATTCCTCCTGCGTGACTATTCCCTCATGGGTATTGGGTATCACTTCCCATTCTTCGGGCAGCTTAGAGGGGCGTTTCTTGCTTTTCATATTGGCGGCAATCCGTTTGTAGCCTACAAGATTTCCCGCATATATCGGGCTTCTTAAAATGCTCCTCACGCTGTTCCCACTCCAAATATAGCGTTTGTCCTCGTTCCCCTCAAAATGACGTTCAAAGCCTGTTTCGCCACGCTCCGCCGCATAAGCGGCAGGGCGTAGGATATGCTGTTTATTAAGATGTCTGCAAATTTTGGCAACTCCATTCCCTTTTAATGCAAGGTCGAATATCTCTTTTACAACATGTGCCACTTTATCATCTATCAGCAGATGGTTGTGGTCGGCAGGGTCTTTGATATAGCCATAAGGGGCGGTAGTTCCCATGAATTTCCCCTGTTGAAACCTCGCCCGATATGCCGATTTTATCTTAACAGATATGTCAGCGGCATACATTTCGTTTAAAATGTTGCGGAAAGGCGTGATGTCCATAGCAGATTTATTCAAGGTATCTACGCCGTCATTGACCGCTATATACCTCACGTTATGCTCTGGGAAGAAAACTTCCAGATATAACCCACAATCAAGATAGTTTCTCCCCAGACGGGATAAATCTTTCGTAATCACGCAGTTTATCAGACCGCTTTCAATGTCTTTTATCATATTCTGGAAACTTGGTCTTTGGAAAGCTGACGTTAGATAACGATACTTTTGAAAACACTGGAAAATCAAGGTTTTTCGAGCGACGGACAAGCAGGGTATTGTACTAAAAACTGAATACGACGCAGAAGCGGCGTTTCTTACTCTCTACATGGGAGAACAGGAACGCCGCTTTTTTATGCCCTTTGTTACGCAGTAAGGGCAGAAAAAGCCTTGCTACAAGCGATTTTGCGGGCGCGTATCTGGCGCGGCAAGGGATTTATACCTTATCCCCCGAAACCGCGCTTCTACTGCGTAACAAATCCACAGCAAAAGGAGTGATTTACTATGGCAGTTTTCAGAGTGGAACGGAACAAGGGCTACACCGTAATGAGCAACCACCACCTACGCAACAAGGAGCTTTCCTTAAAGGCAAAAGGGCTGTTGTCGCAAATGCTGTCACTCCCCGAAGATTGGGACTACACCTTGAAAGGCTTATCCCTTATCAACCGGGAGAAGATAGACGCTATCCGCGAAGCCATTAAGGAGCTTGAACGCGCCGGGTATATCGTTCGGTCAAGGGAGCGCGACGAGAAAGGACGCTTGCGGGGCGCGGACTATGTGATATTCGAGCAGCCGCAGCCGCCTACGCCGGATTTACCTACATTGGAAAATCCAACATTGGATAATCCAACGCAGGAAAAACCAACATTGGAAAAACCTACGTTGGAAAATCCAACGCAATTAAATAAAGATATACAAAGAACTGACTTACCAAAAAAAGAAAAATCAAATACAGATTTATCAAGTACCCATTCCATTCCTATCCTTTCCCCTAACCCCTCTCCTTGCAGAGAAGCGGCTACGCCGCCGGAACGGAAAGGAACGGAAGCGGCAGCACAGAGCGCAGTTGATATATACCGGGAAATCATCAAGGACAATATCGACTACCACATTCTCAAACAGGACATGAAGTTTGACGGGGACAGGCTGGACGAGATTGTAGACCTCATGCTTGAAACCGTATGCACCGCCAGAAAGCGGGTACGGATTGCGGGGGACGACTACCCGGCAGAGCTTGTGAAATCTAAGTTTATGAAACTGGACGGCGAGCATATCCGCTTTGTGCTTGACTGTATGCGGGAGAACACAACGAAAATCCGCAACATCAAGCAATATCTGAAAGCAGCCCTTTTCAACGCCCCGTCCACTATCGGCAATTATTACACTTCCCTTGTCGCCCATGACATGGCAAGCGGCGCACTGTCACCGAAGAAGCCGCAGTACGGCGACCCGGACTATTATTCATTCAAACCGGGCGAAAGCCTGTAAAACAACAAAAGGAGGATTTTATTATGGCACAGAAAATGACAGGAGCATTGGTATTTGACGAGCGCACCGACCGTTACGACATTCGCTTTGACTTAAACAGCTACTACGGGGGCTTGCATTGCGGTGAGTGCTTTGACGTATTCGTGCGGGGCAAGTGGAAGCCGACCCGGATTGAGTACGGCGACAACTGGTATCTTGTGGGTATCAGAGCCGAGGACTTGAACGGGCTGCGGGTGCGTATCTGACCGCCGCCCCATAAAGAAACGCGAAAGGAGGACGCGAGGAATTGCAGGACGAAGTAAACGAAAAGACCATAGCCCTTTACATCAAGACCGGGAAGCTGACCGCCCAGACGCTCCAAAAGGCAATGAAAGCCATACTGTCAAAGGGCAAAAAGCAGCTTGCAAAACCGCCACAGGGAAAGCAGAGCTTAAAGCAGCTTATGAAGCAGAACGCGGGCGTTTCCAACATTGAGATTACCGAGGGCAATATCAAAGCCTTTGAGAGTACGGCGAAAAAGTACGGTATCGACTTTGCGCTGAAAAAGGACGCAACGGAAAGCCCGCCCCGCTATCTGGTTTTTTTCAAGGGGCGGGACGCGGACGTGCTGACCGCAGCCTTTAAGGAGTTTTCCGCAAAGAAGCTGACACAGGAGAAAAAGCCCTCTATCCGAAAGCTGCTCTCTACGCTCAAAGAAGCCGCACAGGGCAAGAACGCGGAACGGGCAAAGGTCAAGAACAAGGACAGGGAGGTATCGCTATGAAGCCGGAAATCAAGAAGCTGCTTATCCTAAATCTCCCGTATCCCTTTATGGGATATGCCGACAATGGAGGGCGATGTGCTTTACCTCTGCCTTGAGGACACGTTGTCCGCCTGTACTGTATCGTGCTTCTCGACGTGTTGAACAGCTCCGCAATCTCGGTATCGTTCATTCCCTCGAAGTAATACAGCAATATGGCTTTGCGCTTTTCTTCCGGCAAAGTACGGATTGCTTCAAGAAGCAGCTTTGGCGTGATTTTCTTCCCGGCTTTCTCAAAGACGGTTTCGGCGGCTTCACGTTTGAAATATTCATCAAACGTATGAAGCTGCCGCGCTTCGTCTAAGGTCATGTCGGAAAAGGTCACTTCCTTTGCCTTGTGTCTGCGAAGTTCTCTATGGGTGTCGCAAGCTTCATTGTGCAATACCGTATTACAAAACTTCTGAAAAGCACACTGTTTGTAAAACTCCCTGCTATTAGGTTCCACATTCTCACCTCCTTTCTCGTTGGAAAGTTGGTGGTGCTTCCCCCCTTTTCGCGGGGCAATACGGCGTTTTTCAAAAACGCCGAAGATTTTTTGAAATTTCTTCAAAAATTTTTTGAACGTACAAAATGCGCCCGTCCGAAAAGCCCGGACGGGCGCATAGGCATTGTAAGCAGTATCCAGATGATTAGACAGTTCATATATATAAGCGTAGTTTCCCCCGGTGGTGGGCGGGCTTTTTTTGATAAGTCAATAACTGTCGGATTTTGTCGATATGCTTTTTGCTTCATGGCGGCTACCTCCTTTAGCCGCCGATTTCAACAGTGATACCGCGTCATTTCATTAGAAGATAAAAAGAAACGGCGGCTTTGATTTTTCAAAGCTGCTGCGGAAATCAAAGAACGACAAGCAACAGTTCTGATTTTGCTCCAATATGGTTATTAGGGGCACAAATTAAAATCAAAAAAGAGCCGATAACAGCAGTATTTCAAACTGCATATTATCGGCTCTGCGTCTGTGCGTCTGGCTCTTTTAATTAAATTATTTCTGTTGTTTTTTGGCTTTATTATATGTATTAGCTAACTGTCCACAAGCTGCTTTAATCTCTCTACCATGAGAAACTCTCATGGTAACTTCAAGTCCTGTTTGCTCTAATTGATGTTTGAACGCAACCATTTCTTGTTTTTGTGGTGCTCTAATTTTTGAATTACTCGTCGGGTTGTATTGCAGCACGTTAATCATAACATTTTTGCCCTTAAACCATTTTGCAAGTTGCCTTATATCTGAGGAACGGTCATTTATACCTGGTAAAAGCAAATACGCAAATACCACTTTTCGATTATGCCTTTGAGAATAGGACAATGCTTGCTTAACAACATCTTCAATAGCGTACATGTGCATATGAGGAATGATACAGTTTCTCGCAGCCTGTGTTGCTGCATGTAAAGATATTGTCAACTGAATTTTTAGATGTTCTTCGCGCAATTTTTTTAATTGATTAACTGGACCAACTGTTGATACGGTAATGCCGTCGGTTGGAAAGTTAAGTCCATTTCTATCTCGAAGAATATGGATTGCTGCAATCAAGTTGTCGTAATTGAATAAAGGTTCTCCCATTCCCATAAAAACGATACGATTTACTTTTTGACGTATCAATACAACCTGCTGCACAATTTCAGACGGTGTTAGATTACGAACAAAACCATTGCGTCCGGACTCACAAAAAATACAGCCAACAGAACAACCAACTTGCGTACTTACGCAAACAGTCCCACCATCTCGCCGTTTAATAAAAACCGTTTCAATATACCTGTTATCTTTCAATTCATAAACATACTTTTCAGTATCGCTACTTTTATAGACTTTTTTTGTTGATATTGATAGATTTTCTTTGTGAAATGGCTGTTTATACAATTCCGTATATAAGGCTCTTGCTTTATCCTCTCCAATTACTTCCGACATTTCTTTGTAAGTAAATCCGTATGGGTCATTCAATATTTCCGTAGGTGTACTTTTAGGTAAGTGTTTCATTTAAATATCCTTCCTTTTCAAAATTAAAAAGTTTGTTTTTCAGAGTTTTTGATTATGATTTCTAGTTTTTCAACATCAACGATATGCGTTAATTTACATTTAGGGCAGAAAAGAGGAAAATTTCTTAATACCGTATTATAAAATACTTGAACCCTCGTCTTTCCGTTACAAATTGGACATTTTATCCAATATTTTTCAAGCATAATATTTCTCCTTTTGCGCAAAAAAATGCAGGTCAATTCTCAACATGAGCATTGACCTGCATTTATACATATAATACTACAACAAAATTAAGGCATAGTTTTTATACTATGTCTATACGTCGTTAGTTTTGTTGTATAGCATACGCAAAATAAGCATGACAAAAAAGCCCATATTGAAAATGGGAAAAATCTTTTTTGATTTCAATGCTTATCGAATACGCATGCTATGTAACATAAACATTCCCCCCCTTTTATATAATATTATATACAAAAGCAGCTTGTTGTCAACATATATATATATGAATTATTTTGGCTAACTGATAGAACTACGTAGACATATCCAAGAAGAAAGGGGAACAGTAAAATGTAATAGGGTGAATAACTATGGCAAAAAGACCAGTACCACGATACGACTTTAAGGCTTTTGGGGCAGCGATAAAGGCAGCGCGTGAGGGATGCAAGGAGAGCCGCAAGAAAGTAGGCGACGAAATGTTTATCTCGCCGCGCTACCTTGCGAACATTGAGAACAAGGGGCAGCACCCAAGTTTACAGATATTCTTTGAGCTGATACAGCGTTACCATATATCCGTAGACCAATTCCTTTTAGAAACGCCGCCGGAGAAGAACACGCAGCGGCGGCAGCTTGACGCGCTTCTTGACGGTATGAGCGATACAGGCATACGGATTGTAACCGCAACGGCAAAGGAGATTTCCGAAGTCGAAAAAGAGGGCGAATAGGAATGTCCGACTTAAAACTGAACAGGATTTAGAAAGCGTTGTAATCTTTTTTGAGGTTGCAGCGTTTTTCTTTTGCGTAAGTTTGGCAAAATCGCTTTTTCTCCGTAGTAGGTGATAAGAGCCTAAAGGATAAAAACATTCGTAGCAAGCATAGGAAGCGGGTACCACTTCCGTATTTTCGCCCTCCCGCGCTGCGGCGCGTCGGTTGAAAATTGCTTGTTGGGAAGTGTCCCAAACCCTCGGAACGGAAAGGAAAGGAGCGAACACATGGACGGACGCAAAAGGACAGTGCAAATCAAATTCAGAGTGACGGAAGCGGAACGGGATTTAATACTGGAAAAAATGAAGCTCGTACCCACCCGGAACATGGCGGCGTATCTGCGGAAGATTGCCATTGACGGGTATATCATTCAGATAGACCACGCCGATATAAAGGCTATGACCGCAGAGATACAGAAAATCGGTGTCAACGTCAACCAGATAGCACGCCGCGTAAACGCGACGGGGAACGCATACCAAGAGGACATAGAGGAAATAAAGGGGGTGCTTGCGGAGATATGGCGGTTACAAAGATTAAGCCTATTAAAAGCACTCTAAGCAAAGCCCTTGACTATATCGAAAACCCGGACAAGACGGACGGGAAAATGCTTGTGTCCTCTTTCGGTTGCTCCTATGAAACGGCAGATATTGAGTTTGAATATACCCTGTCGCAAGCACTCCAAAAGGGGAACAATTTAGCCTTTCATCTGATACAGTCCTTTGAGCCGGGGGAAGTCGATTATCAGAAAGCCCATGAAATCGGAAAGCAGCTTGCCGACGCGGTAACAAAGGGGCAGCATGAGTATGTACTCACGACGCACATTGACAAAGGACACGTCCATAACCATATCATTTTTTGCGCGGTGAACTTTGTAGACCACCATAAATACAATTCCAACAAAAGGAGCTATTACGGCATACGGAACATGAGCGACAAGCTGTGCCGGGAAAATGGCTTGTCCGTTGTCGTCCCCGGCAAGGGCAGCAAGGGAAAGAGCTATGCGGAGTACCAGGCAGAAAAGACGGGTACAAGTTGGAAAGGCAAGCTGAAAACCACTGTTGACGCGCTTATCCCCCAAGTTTCCAGTTTTGAGGAATTGCTAACGCGGTTACAGGCGGCGGGCTATGAGATAAAGCCGGGGAAATATGTATCATGCCGCGCCCCCGGACAGGAACGCTTCACCCGCCTTAAAACCCTCGGCGCAGACTATACAGAGGAAGCCGTAAGGGAACGGATAGCGGGCAGACGGACAAAGGTGGCGAAAGCTCCCAGAGAGCAGCGCGGCGTGTCGCTGCTTATCGACATTGAGAACAGTATCAAGGCAGCGCAGAGTAAGGGCTATGAACAGTGGGCGAAAATCCACAATCTGAAACAGGCAGCTAAAACAATGAATTTCTTGACGGAACATAAGATTGAGCAGTACGCGGATTTAGTCAGCCGGATTGAGGAAATGGCAGCGGAAAGCGGACAGGCGGCAGACGCATTGAAGAACGCCGAAAAGCGGCTTGCGGAAATGGCGGTGCTTATCAAGAATGTTTCCACCTATCAAAAGACAAAGCCTGTCTATGACGCATACCGCAAGGCAAGGAACAGGGAGAAGTACCGCGCCGGACAGGAACAGGCAATTATCCTCCATGAAGCCGCCGTAAGGTCACTGAAAGCGGCGGGCATTGCGAAGCTCCCGAACCTCGCCGCGCTGCAATCGGAGTATGAAGCCCTCCAAGCGCAGAAAGAAGCCCTTTACGCCGACTATGGAAAATTGAAAAAGAAAGTCCGGGAATATGATATTATCAAGCAGAACATTGACAGCATTTTACAGGCAGACAGACAGCCGGAACGGGAAAAGGAAACAGAACGCGGATAAGGATAGCAAAATCCCCGCCGCTGTGCTATGATAGGGCTATCAAAAAGCAGAGGAGCGTTGAGCATGGAAAACCAGAAAATGCCGGAATATGAAACCATACGCGCCGCCGTTGCCGGGGAGAAATGGGCGGTGGAGAAAGTCGTGGATTGCTACAAGGACGAAATCGACAGGCTATCGACGGTAGCGGTCAGACAGCCAGACGGAAGCACGAAACAGGAAATCAACGAAGATATGCGCCAGTCTATCACAAAGAAGCTGATAGAAGCCCTCCCGCAGTTCCCGCTTGAAGAAATGGAAAAGGGAAATGTCAGATAGGCAAAAAAAGAACAGGGCGCGGAAGCCAGTATATGACTTCCGCGCCCTGTCTTTTTATGGGTGCTGTTTTCGTGAATGTTACGCAGTAGAACGCCATTTTCGGGGGTAAAGGTATAAAGTATCGCCTATCCGATTTTCACGCCCGGAAAGCCCTGTAAATCAAGGGATTTTCCGCACCTACTGCGTAACAGGGGTGCGTCTTTTCCTCATGCGCTCGGCAGCTTGTCTGCGGGTGATACGCTTCCGGCAGACGGGGCAGTATTTGACACTGTTAGAGGTTGACGCAAAGAACGCGCCGCACTCGGTACACTTCTTCTTGTCCCCTGTCTGGTAAAGCTCCGCATAGAGTAGCCTGTCGGCGGGAAGCACCGCAGCCCGGAACCACTTGCAGAGAAGCGAATAGGAAATGAGCTGCGGACAAACGCACTCGTCCCCGTCGTCCAGTAAGATACAGTTCCCGTTATCATAATTGCAGCACGTCCGGCGCACAAGGGCGTTGACTTTCCGGCTCTGGGGCGGCGTCAGCCGCTTAACCCCGTTCATACTTCATCAGCGGCGTAAATGGGAAGCTCTGCAAATTCCGCTTCGGTCAAAGCGTCCACTTTGGAAAGGGTGCGCTTTGCAAGCTCCCGCATATCCGCGTCCATGTAGGGCAGCGCGGCGTTGACATTCTCAATCAAAGCCCGCTTGCCGCCCTCGTTGTAAATGCTCAAAAGGTTTGTTTCTTCAACAGTCAGTCTAATCATGCTCATACCTCCATATCGTGATTTTTTGTTTTTGCCGCCGCCTTTTTCGGGGCGGTCTTTGCCTTGTCTGCTTTAAGCTGCGCCCGGATAGAGGGGCGGGGCTTCCTTATCTTCCTGTCCCGGTTCTCCCCCTTGTCAATCAGCGCATACGTCCCATGTCTGCCCTCGATTTTGGAAAAGGCAAGGGTCTTGTAGGGCAGCATGGAGAAAAGGCGGTCAGTGTCCTTTGTGGCTGCAAGCTGCATTCCCTGCGACACGCATAAGCATAGCTTCAGCATGAGCCAGCTTTTGCCTATCTTCTGTGAGCCGCAGAACAGCGATAAGCCTGTCGGGATAAGGCTGTCCACCACAAAGGATGGTTTCTCAAGCGGTTCATAAAGGAGCGTTTCGGCGTTGACTGTCTGTAACTTCTGCATGGCTTTCCTCCTTTCGGGCGGTGTCTTTGTTTTCGTTGCACATAGGCGTTGACCTCCTTAAAAATAGATTTACTCCCACGGAAAAAAGTGAGAGTATGTAATGCCGCCAATCCCACACAAATAAAAAACAGATTTCTTTTTCGGGCGGTGTCGGTCACGGTTGGAGATATTTCTTCAATTTCCGCCTTTACTTTCTCCTTTGCAATCGCAACAGATTTCTGTATTGCCGAAGCGGTGCAATGCTCCATAGCGGCGATTTGGTAAAAATTGAACTCATACTCGTAGTAGAGCAGGAAACGCCGCCTTTGTATCTCTGGAAGGCTCCCAACCGCCTTATAGAGCGTTTCATTCCGTTCTTCCTCAACCATGCGTTCATCAAGGCTCTTAGGCACACGCAACGCCCGTCTGTAAAGGGTTTCGTCCCATACCTCGTTAAACTCCCTGTGCCGCTCGTCCCATTAGAAAAGATTCCTGTTCCTGCGCTCCATCTGCCGAAACTCCATAAAGAACTGTTCCGACACTTCCAACTCGTGGGATTTGCCCTGCCCGTCCTTAAAGCTGATAAAATACCTTGTGCCGCTTTCCGTGGATTCCTCCCGAAGCGTGTATGCCTTAACCCTGTATGCCATCCTGTTGTCCTCCTGCAAAAAATGAGTGAGGGGATTTCCATCCCTCACCCAGTAGCCCGCAGGATGGCAGGCTGTTTTAGAAGCTATAAAATTTTCCGCAGCTTCTTCCGCAGATGGTCTAACCTCGCATAGATGGCACCAGTCGTCAAATGCACAAGCGGGGCAATCTCCTTTGTGGAATACCCCTGCATTTTCAGCAGGACGATTTTCAAGGTACGCCCGTCCACCGTGACTAATACTTGATAGAGATTTTCGCTCTCAATCTCTTCCAGTAACTCCGCAACCGTACCCACTTCCGCCTGCCGCTCCCTGCCTGCCATGTCCTCAAGATATTCCGCAACGTCATTCGTCCATCGGTAAAACCGCCTGTTGGAATTGAAGTCTGCCCTGTCCGCCATGCGTATCTGCTCAATGGTCGCTTCATCAACGCCGCACTCACGCAGCAGCTTTTCCTCCGCTTCTTTCCAGATACGCCATTTCCTGTCCTCCCGTCCGTGGTTGTATGCCATTCTTACTTCCTCCAATCAGAATTGATTGAGAGGGCAGAGAAAAGCCCCCTCATCTTCCCAAAGGAAAAAACAAGGGGGCTGAACGCCTTAAATTTTAATTTTCTATTATCTTTCTTAGTTTTATTAGGATTCTGGCTTTGCGTTTGTTTACAACGCTCTGGGTTATGCCCAACCTCGCCCCGACTTCACGCTCGGAAAGTCCGTCAAAAAAGATTGCCTGTATCAGCTCCTGTTCACTATCCGACAGCAAAGGCAGGGCGGCTTTCAGCCTGTCCACCATGACCGCATTGACAACGGTTTCTGCAATGTCCACCGCTTCATCAGTGATAAAGTCCAGAGGATTCCCCTCGCTGTCCGTAAATCCGTCGAGAGATAGCAGTCTATTCTTTGTATCTAATTTTTGCAGATAACGCCACCGTTCCTTGTCACGGTAGAAGTCTGTGTATTGCTCCCTCACGACTTCAAGCAGACAGCCTTGAATGGGGATAAACAGCTTGTCCATATAGGTCTGGTCGGATTCCCTGCAACGGCAGAACTCCGTGTAGGATAATTCCACATAGCCGCCACTTTCTCTGATATATACCTTTCTTGGTGCATATTTCACCATAAATACCTCCCATCTGAATTTTTGAAATGTAAAAAATCCAGATGGAGAGGCGGAGAACGACACCGCATATCAGAAACAGCCCTACGGCACTTTCCAACAAAAATCGACAAAAGAAAAACCGCAAAGGCTCTGTGACCTTTACGGTTATAGGAAATAGTAATTCTATTGTATGGAGATTGTACTTCTACTTTCAAGGTGAGAAGTACCGTTGCACTGGCAGAAATTTTTTTAACTGGTTTCCTGCCGTTCTCTGATATGCTATGTATTGATAAATTTTGCTTCGTATGAGCAGATAGATAACTGCCCGAAAAAAGGACATAAAAAAATCCCTCCAAATTTAAAAACAAATTCAGAGGGTAATTTAGGGTATAACAAAATAACCCACCCGAATATCGTTTTTTTTATTTGGTGAGTTTGTTCTTTCAAATACGAAACAAAAAGAGCCGATGATTCGTGAATTGTTCCACAATTTCATCGGCTCTGCGTCTTAAGCGTCTGGCTCTTTGATGACAGTTATCTTCAAGTTGTCAACTTTAATCAATCTTTCTTGTCTGCATTTTGGACAATAAAGGGGATAATTCTCCAAAACAGTGTCCTTCCTAATTTTATTACGGGTTTTGCTCCCACAAACAGGACACAATATCCATTCGCATTTCATCATAATTAGTCTCTAATCCTTTCAAATCTCATTTTATATGACTTTTGCAAGCTGTTAAGCTAACTTGTGGAACATATGCCGAACCTTATCTATACGGCTATTCGGGCGGCGGGGTTGGCAAATAAATTTACCAATAGCTGGCTGGTATCCTTTTAACTCTGTCAAGCAGACTCCCTGCCCATTTGTGAAATAAGTTAAATCGTTCCTGTATTCTTGAATACATCTAGCAGGGATTTCTCCTTTCAGAATGACCTCGTCATTCTTTATCTGAGTACTTACAATATCTGCACAATACCTTGGAGCATCATGATACGCCCGTGAGAGATATTCCTGCGGTGCATAAATTTCAAAGTGGAGATATGGCTCTAATAGTTCTGTCCCTGCTTTTTTTAAAGCCTGCTCCAATACGATAGGGGAAAGCAGCCGAAAGTCTGCGGGGGTACTTACAGGACTATAATACAATCCATATTCAAAACAGATTTTACAGTCTGTCACTTTCCATCCATACAGCCCCTGCTCGCAGCCATAAAGAACCCCCTCCATAACCGCATTTTGGAACGATTGATTTAAATATCCAAGTGAAACTCTGCTTTCATACTGCACTCCGCTTCCAATAGGGAGCGGCTCTATGGACAACCCGACAGAAGCCCAGAAAGGATTTGGCGGGACTTCTATGTGGATGGTATATTCTGCTTTTCTAAGCGGTCTTTCCATATATATAACAGTAGGCTCTTTTATTTCTGCCTCCACATGATATTTTTCCTCAAGGATGGCACAAATGACTTCCATCTGCACATTCCCCAAAAAAGAAAGTATAATCTCATGCGTTGTAGTATCCACATAATATTTTAAAAGAGGGTCGCCATCTGAAATTTCTGTAAGTGCCCCAAGCAATATTTCCCGCTGTTCAGATTTCTTTACTGCAATCGTTGTTTGGAGCATAGGGAGAGGATTTTCAATAAATTTTCTCTGCGGCAACAGTATTTCGTTCCCCAAAATACTGTTTAGCTGCAAAACATCATTTGGTAAAATTACAATATCACCAGAGCAGGCTGTATCGGATGAATATAATTCACCGTTTGTCGGAACACACATCTCTGTGATTTTTATTTTCTCTTTTTCAGATATTCTAATAACATCCCTCAAATGCAATGTTCCGCTATATATACGCACATAAACAAAACGCCGCCTTTTCTCTGAATATTCAATCTTAAAAACCTGCCCGCATAGTTCAGATTGACCTTCAGGCGTTGATGAATAAAATTTACTGGCAATTACTTCTATAAGCTGCCGAATCCCCAGATTGTTTTTAGCGCTTCCGTGATAAACGGGAAATAACGTTCCGTTTTGGAATCTCCTGTTTTCTTCCTGTTCCAGTTCTGACATTTTAAACGGTTTCCCTGACATATATTTCTCTAATAGTTCATCGTTTCCCATAATTACCGCATCCCACTGTTCCATATCGTCATTGTCCGTTACATTTATATGGGGATGCTGCCCAACCTTTTGCTTCACTATAATTTCCGAAGAAAGCTTTGCTTTCATTTCCCGATATACCATTGGCAAATCAATCCCCTCTTGGTCAATTTTATTGATGAAAAAAATTGTCGGAATCTTCATTATCTGTAGTGCATGAAACAGTATACGGGTCTGTGCCTGTATGCCATCCTTTGCAGAAACTAATAATACTGCTCCGTCTAATACGGATAAAGAACGGTATACTTCCGCCAAAAAATCCATATGGCCTGGCGTATCTATAATGTTGACTTTTACATCCTCCCACTGAAAAGATGTCACTGCTGTCTGGATAGTGATTCCCCTTTGACGCTCCAAATTCATTGTATCTGTCCTTGTTGTGCCTTCATCTACGCTCCCTAGTTCTGCAATTGCACCACTGGTATACAATAAACTTTCCGTTAATGTTGTCTTTCCTGCGTCAACGTGAGCCAGAATGCCTAAGTTAATTATTTTCATGTGATTTTCCTCCTATCAACACCCAAAAAAGGGCATAAAAATACCCAGTGATAAATACTCCTATCACTGGGTAAATAACTCCAATAGCCCCAAAACACTTATATGTTTTCGGGCATATAAAATTACATGATAAAAGTATTCTTAAACTGGGTACAAAAAACTAAGCCCCATATTAAAAGTGAAACGGGACTGCTACTTTTTGTTCCCACTATCAAATTGACAGTTTATTTAAGAATACCTTGCCGCATATTTATTAACTCCTTGTATAATACTGAATCTAATTATATTCCTTAACCCTTTATTTGTCAAGCTGACAAACTAAAGCAGAAAAAGCGGCAGGATTTCCCCCTGCCACTAATCATCTGTTTATGCAAAAATAATTTCCTTTTCCACAATCTCCCTCGCACAAGCCCTTATGTTATTGAGGCATCCTGTCCATTCTAAGGCGTTTTCTGCCTTTAGCTGTTCCGTTATGCCCTGTGCCTGTTTCATACCCTCTATGAGCCTTTCAAAGCGTTCCTGTGCCTGTCTGTTGATGTCGGCAAGGTAGGCGTTTAGCCTGCCGCTTGTAAGAAGATTGGTGTATGTAACTTTACGGTACTGTTTTAGATAATCTAAATGCCGTTGCCCCCAGATGCCTATTGCCTGTTCTTCTTCGGCGGGTACAGTTAAGCACGGTATCAAATAATCCCCTTGCCTTTCGTATTTGCCGCCCAGTTCCTCAAATAATGATTTTGCCATTGTCTGTTACCTCCACATTCTTTTTTATTTTGAATGTCCGCAAAATCCGTCCTACATCATACGGTCTGCTCCCATCATTCGGAATGTTGCCCGGATCGTTGCTGGATGGATGTGTATCCCATCGCAGATAATTTCTGCCATTACATGCTTATTGTCAAACACTGCCCCTACTACGCCCGGCTTCCGGTGCGTAAATTCAGGCATTGCGTTGTACAGATGAACCGCATGATTGGCTCCGGCCACAAATGCAGTCGCCACAGTTTCATAATCAGCATTGGTATGCGCAAGGGAAACATTCACCCGGTCTTTTACTTCCTGAATAAATTCAATTGCATTGCTGCTCTCTTCCGGAGCCAGCCCGATAAATTTCACAAGCCCATTGGATGCTTTCAGGAAGGTCACAACGGCCATATCGGTTTCAATGAGCCGGGTGCTGCATTTGAAAAGGAAACCCACTGTGTTGATCTGACCGAAAGCACCATTGAGGCAAATAAGCGCTTCTTCGCTTCAGAAGATGATGTCCCGAGACAGGCTTACACCATGGGTATTAAGAACATCATGCAGGCCAAAAAGATCCTGGTTGTCGTAAGCGGAGAGGATAAGGCAGATATTTTAAAAGAGGTCCTCTATGGTGCCATCACACCTCAAGTTCCTGCATCCATCCTACAGCTTCATAACGATGTAACCATCGTTGCAGATGAGGCAGCTCTTAGTAAAATTAAGTAAACTCTTTGCATCTCATCCAAATATAAAATACCGGATAACCATTTGGCATATTGCTAAGTGGCTACCCGGTATTCTTTTTAGTATTCATTTGTTACTTTCTTCGGCATTTTCCTTTGAAAAATCCTCTTTTCAGTTTACAACATCCATACAAAAAAAGCCTCCACCCGGCATATGCCAGGCAAGGCTCCTTTTGTATGGCTTATTTCAGTTTTTACTGAACCCAAATTCCGTCCGGTCCAATCTTGTAGCCGTCCGGAGTCATCTCATCTGCTGTCATGATACCATCCGGTTTCAGATAATACCAATGCTCATTCCAGAACAACCAGCCAGTGATCATGTCTCCGCCTGCATTTAAGTAGTACCAATGGCCCATGTAAAGCAGCCACCCGCTGTGTGCCATGATACCATCTGTCTTAAGCCAGTACCAGTAACCGCCTTTCTGTACCCAGCGGTCTGCCGCAGTCTCACCACTGCTTAAGATCAGTTTCCAGTCAGTCCCATTCTGTACCCACCGGGCCTGATCATCGACTATGGACGGGCGGTGCTGCTCTTTGGAAGAAATGCTTCCAGAGGATCTACTTCCACCACCACCGCCGGAGCTGCCACTTGACTTTCGTTCAAAAATAGCCTTTACGGTCACATTGCCTGCTGGCATAATAAATTTGTTATTACTGATAGTCACACCACCAGAAACAACTTCCCACACCTTAAAACGGTAGCCGCTATTTGGCGCAGCGGTCAGGGTAATTTCGTCTCCCATCGCTGCAGAAGCAGGAGCAGCGGATGCGGAACCGTTCCCATCGTTTTCTACGATCACAGCGTAAACAGTTCGATCATAGTAAAGTTTTAAGGTCACGATATCTGCCGCACTGCTGATTTTTTTTAGTATTCCGCTGGAGGTGGAGATTGACGGATGATAGGTAAAGCCATCATAGGTTTTTGGCGTTGCCGTAACGGTATCGCCTATTTTACCTGTGGAATACTCGGTTTCTTCCAGCGTATAGCCGCTACCACTGGCCTTATAATGCTCCACGATATAGCGGATACCGCCTGGAGTAATTGGCGTGGATGGAACAGTTTTTTTCCACTGCGCATAGAGCGTCATAGCTTTTGAAACGATAATGTATTGTCCGTCACTATATGCTGTGCCGCTTCCATCTCTCTCCGTATTCCATCCAACAAAATCATAAGTGTCGCGGACAAAAGTATTGTAAAAAAGCTTCTCCTCCTCGCCGGAGGTGCAATTCTGGGAATACATCGCTCCCGTTCCACCGTTGGCATCGAAGGTCACGACAAATTGCAGGTGATTGATTGAAACGCCTTCGGCAATCGTGCCGCTCTCGCTGTTGATGACGGTTCCGGTAAATGTGCCGCCGGTGATGGAGCCGTTATTGGAGACTGTGCCGGTAAACGTGCCGCCGGAGATCGTGCCGTTGTTGATGACTTCGCCGTTGAACGTGCCGCCGGAGATCGTGCCGTTGTTGATAACTTTCCTGTTGAATGTGCCGTTTTCGCTGGTGCTGCCGGGGGTGACGGTCACCTTGCCGTTGAACTTCGTCCCGCCGGAGCCACTAATGGTACAGAGATCTTTGCCATTTCCCAGCACGACGTCGCCGTCGACCGAACCGCCGTCGGCGTAAAACTTCCCATAGCTAGAATTATTCGGAACGCCGGTGAGGTATAGTCCGCTTCCGTTTGCCGCTTTGCATAGGGCAATGCGCGCGCTGTCCTCCAAGGTGATCTGTCTCATGCGAGAGGTGCTCACGCCGCCGCCATAGGCTTCGCTGGAGTCAGCAGAATTCTTCGCCGTGCAATTTTGAATCACGGCGCTGCCGGACAGGGTGAGTGAAGTATTGTTTGTGATATAGACGCCCCCGCCGAGGGAGGCGTAGGAAGAAGAGGTGGAGATTGCCTGGCAGTCCTCGATTTTGGCCTGACCGGACATCTCAAAGCCGCTGCTGCTGGCGACGTATACGCCACCGCCGTAAACCTTTTGGGTCGCGCTTTCGGCGGTGCAGCCGCGGATGACCGCCTGGTCCAACATCCGAAACGTGCCGTAAGCGCGAACGCCACCGCCGCCGCCACCGCCGCACCGACAGTCGTGGATGACCGCGGTTCCGCGCATGTCAAAAAAAGATCCTGCCGCGCAGGCGTACACGCCGCCGCCGCCACCGGAGGCGACGCACCCGGCGATGCTGCTGCCGCCGGTCATCCAGAACTGGTCCATTTGACCGGTCGGCGGATTCATACACACGCCGCCGCCATCCGTCGCGGAGCAGCCGACAATGCTGCCGCCGGTCATGGTCAGTTGCCCATTGGCGATATACACACCGCCGCCGTAGTAGTTGTAGTAGGTATAAGAGCTGCCGCCGAGGAGAATCGGATGTCCTGTGCCGCCGGTTATGACGCCGCCGGAGACGGTCTCCGTGCCGCCTGTCTCATTCAGTATCCACAATCCGTCGCCGGTCGGTGTGAAGCCGTGTGACCGCCCGCCGGTGTTGCTGTCTTGAATGGTCAGGTGACCGCCATCGACTACGAAGACACTGCCCCGGTCCGCGCTGTCATACCGGAGCACATAGCCGTCCAGGTCCAGGGTGACAGTACGGTTGACGGTCAGTGTGGCGTTAATAGTAATGTCTGCGGTCAGCTTGACGGTAGTAATCGCACTGTTTCCCAGTGCAGAAGTCAACTCCACCGCCGTGGAAACTTCTGCCGTTGGGCTTGCGGTCGACTGTTCTTTCCAATGCGCCATAAGCGTCATGGTGTATTTGACCTTATCCGTATCAAAGTTCCATTTCGTTGTTGTACCGCTGTTATCGTAATACCAGCCGTCAAGCGTATAATCCTCTTTGGTGGGAACCGGGGTCGGTGCGGTAAGTGTTGCTCCGTCCCTACTCCAATTCACTTCTTGCGTACTGGTCGGCTCTCCGTTATCTGGGTCAAAAGTGATTACAAGCGTACCGCTTAGGGTGGCCCCGCTGAAATCACCTCTTAAAATCGTACCGCCGTCGTTGATCACCTCGCCGGTGAACGTGCCGCTTTCGATGGTACTTTTGTCGTCGTAGTCGCCTTTGTTGTTGGTCACCTTGCCGGAAAACCTGGTGCCGCCACTGCCGGTGATCGTTCCGGTTGATTGATTTGGCACACCGTTCATCACATCCCCAGCAATTTCGCCGCCGTTGGCGTACAGCGTGTTTATGTTGTACACCCCGCCGCCGCTGCCGTCTGCCGTGCAGTCGCTTTCAATGGAACCGCCGGACATGGTGAAGCCGCCGTAGTTATAGACACCACCGCCCCGGGCAAATCTTTCATTTCCTGAAGTTCCCTCCGCCCGACATCCTGTGATGCTGCCACCGTTCATGGTGAATTGACCTTTCCCAACGTACACGCCGCCGCCAGCTGCTTGATTGCCGCTGCTCTTGCAGTTTTGGATGGTGCCGCCAGACATGGTGAAGCTGCCACCGTTCCGGATATGCACACCGCCGCCATAGCTGGTGCTGAAGGCATCGGAGTTGTGGGCGGTACATTCCATGATGCTACCGCCAGCCATGGTGAAGGTTCCTCCCGTAACATTCACACCGCCGCCTCCGTCTGTGGCGGCTGCAAAACAGCCGGTGATGCTGCCGCCGGTCATTGTAAACGTTGTCTGATCGACCGTGCTACGCCAGCCTTCCAGGGATACACCGCCGCCCACGCCTGTTGCCGAGCAGCCAACGATGTTTCCTCCTGTCATGGTAAGCTGACCGCCGGTAAGAACATACACACCGCCGCCGTCATTAGCATTGCCGCCGGTAAGAACGCCGCCGGAGACAGTTTCTGTACCGTTGGTTTCGTCCAGCACCCACAGACCATTGCTGCCTGTAGTGAATTTGTGCTGTGCAATCGTGTTGCTGTCCTCGATTATCAGATTGCCGCCCTGCTCCACCCTGATTACGCTGCCGCTGTCAGTCATTCGCAGCACAAAACCATTCAGATCCAACGATACGGTGCGATCCACCGTCAGGGTATCGCCGATTTCAATATTTCCCATCAGTGTAATCTTAGGAATGCTGCTATCCGCCAGCGCAGAAGTCAGTGCATCCGCTGTAGAGACTTCTTCTGCTCCGCTTACGGTCAGCATAGGCGCGGACAGACCTGCCAGCACAGCAGCGGCCTCCGTATAGCGTGAAAAATCGAGTGTAGCCAATTCCTCGTCGGAGAGCTGCAACTTTGCTTCGTCAATGGCTTCAAGCTGGGCTTTTACGTCCTCGGCGTTATCGGCGCTGATTTCCTCCGCGTCTGGCAATGCGTCAATCATGGCCTGTACACTTTCCACGGTAACGCCTTCCTGTGCATTGGACGAGGTGGCAATTTCTGCTTCTTGTCCTTGTTCTGTTTCTTCTTCAGCTTCATTTTCCAACGGTGTTTTCGCAGTTGCCGGAGTGCTGCCCTCATACTGACAGTTTAATTTTTTTGTGATACAGCCGCTTTCCGCGCTGCATATATGGCTACACTCAACAGGCTCATCCGCCTCGGATGGGGTGGCCTCATTTTCTGATATGATTTCCTGTGAATAGCATTCCAGCGT